>NZ_JAWYAJ010000568.1:0-19054 GCF_034124845.1 Robinsoniella sp. | reverse complement strand
ATCACAGATTGCAATTCTAATCATTGTCTGATTCCTTCCCTAACTGTGTAAGTAATGTACGATAGCTTTCCAGTACAGTTGATAAATACTTCACTTCATTATGGCTGAAATCAGATAGCAGATAACTGATTTTATTTTTGTCTTTTTCATCTTGCCTGCCAATAATGTAGTCGCTGCTAACACCAAGTGCGCGGCACAGTGAAGCTAATGTATCTATACGGAAATTGGATTTTCCACGTTCAATTTTCTTTATGGCTTCAATTGATAATTCACATGTTTTAGCAAGTTCAGAAATAGTCATCCCTTTTTCAATTCTCAATTCACGGACACGCTTTGCTGCAATTTTATTTACTGTCATCTCTCATAACCTCAATTCAGATCCCCACATCATAAAGTAATATTAATTTTTATACTATCAGTATTTTGAACAAGTTTAAAGGTACTTTAGTTGTGCAAAATATTTACTATAGTACACTTTAATTATATGAATAAGCGCTTTAATTTAGAAGTTGTATTTCAGACGATAAAACTTGCATTTGGAACAATCTCTATTCTAAAAAGAACTTTTTATGTCATAATATTAATATCTTAAAAAAGAAAGGAATGAGTATCATGAAAACAAAAAACACAAAAAAGTATGCACTTCAAAGCCTCATGAGTCTGGCAGATATCCTTGCCATGTTAAACGTTAACACCACCTGTACGGGCCCTGGATTCCAACCGAAATTGCCGAAGGCAGCAGAGAAATACAAACGCGGCTATAGATGAGGCTGGCTGCGCGCCTCGTAGGTGAGGCTATCGACTTTGGAATTATATCCAAGGAGGAACAAGAGTTATATGTTTGTACTTTATGCACTATGGGGTTTGGTGCAATTACCTGGGCTACATTGCTAATTCTGGGTTACTTGTTTCATTGTTTTTGGGGCTGTGTAATGTTTCTTATTCTCTATCTGCCACTGAGGATATTTGCCGGAGGTTTGCACTGTAATAATCGAAGAAATTGTTATACTTTGTCTGTTGTAATATTTGCTGCAATGATAGTTACATATCACATGGTGGGAAGCGCTTCTTCAATTTGGCTGGACATTCCACTATATATAGCGGCAGCTGTGATCATTATCATGGCTCCTGTGGAAGATAAAAATAAGCCGTTGGAGTATGCAGAGGCTCGACATCACAGAAGAATGGCAATGTTTATTCTGCTGATTGAAATGTCGGTATTGTTTTGCATTCAAATATTGTTTCAAAACAGATTAACCAGGGAAATTATCTTTTTTTCAACGATTCCATATAAGCTGCTTGCCCTTCAATTAATTCTGGGTGCAGTAAAAAACAAATATTTCGTACCAGCAAAATCTGAAGAATAGCTACAGTTTAATATATGTCTCAAATAGCACAGGGGCATAGAGTATGAACCAAGCGTGATAAGAGCCTGTACCATCCGGCATATTTATTGCGCGTGATCGGAGAATGAGCCGTAACATAATCGTTACGGCTCATTCTCCTTTTTAAACTAAAACCCATCCCAATTTTAAACAATTTAACCGTATTTTGTAAGCGCCAGTCTTTCTGATCTATGATATGATGATCTAAATATGAAATTCCGCGGCAGAAAGCAGAGTATCGGAACTGCAGCGCCGGGAAAAAGTAACCTGGGAGGGAAAGAAGATGAAAAGTATAGACGAATTAATATGGAAAGAGATAAAACACAATCAGATCAAGGGTGCCCAGCTGGGGGTGTATCAAAATGGATTACCTGTATTTGAACATGTTTATGGCTATCCGGCGGAGACCATATACCGGCTGTATTCCCTGAGTAAGCCGGTGGCAGCTGTGGCGGCAATGCTGTTGGTGGAGCAGGGAAAGCTGGATCTCTTAAGCCCAGTCAGTGAATTTTTAGAGGAATTTCAAGAAATGAAGGTCTGGACGTCGAAAGGACTTGTAGCATCGGAGAGACCGGTTCGGGTTAGGGAATTGTTGAATATGACGGCGGGCATTGTATATCCTGATGAGGACGGACCTGGAAGGTTCATGCAGGAGGCGTTTGATGATATTCAGAGGAGAGCAGATACGGAGGAAGCCTATTCCACAAGGGAGGTTATGAGTATCATCGCCGGGCAGCCGCTGGCATTCCAGCCAGGGGAGAACTTCCGCTATGGGCTGTGCGCAGATGTTCTTGGCGGTGTGATAGAAGTCATAACAGGTCAGAAGTTAAGTGCATTTTATCAGGAAAATATCTTTGACAAGCTGGATATGGAGGATACGGGATTTTTTGTACCCAGGGGAAAACAGAAGCGTCTTGCAGAACTTTATTGCAAAAAGGAAACCCCGGAAGGAACCGTGCTTTTGCCCGATGGGAACCGTCACCTGGGACTTGGTTACGGGCTGGTGCCGCCGGCATTTGAATCGGCAGGAGCCGGACTTTACTCTACTTTAGAAGATTACTCACATTTTGCCAATATGCTGGCGGCAAAAGGAGTCTATAAAAATCGGCGCATTCTATCTGAAAAGACGGTGGAGATGCTTGGTGTAAATCAACTGGGAGAGAGGCAGAGGCAGGAACTTTGTAAATCATTTATCCATTTAAGAGGATTTGGATACGGCAATCTCATGCGTATTCATATGGAGCCCGGTATTTCCGGCATGAATGCACCGGCAGGAGAATTTGGCTGGGATGGCTGGAGTGGTCCTTACTGTTCCATTGATCTGGCCAGTCAGCAGGTAGTGCTGTATATGACTCAAATCAGTGCTTATTCCGGCTGGGAACTCCTGGGGAAGATTAAAAATATCGTTGCTGACGGTAAGAAAAACAGTTGTAAATATTCGGATTTCGAACAAAATGAGTGAATCTTGAAATCAATATCCCTAAATCTTTGTGATATCATAAATTCATCAAGAAAACAAAGGTTCTGAAACAGGAGGACGAAAGGAAGGGTATTATGAAGAGAAGGAAAGTATTAAGCCTTGTATTGGCAGCGGCAATGCTTGCGGGAACACTTGCAGGCTGCGGAGGATCAGGAGACACAGCGGGAGCGGATAACGGTACAAAGGCAGCAGAAACAAAAGAAGCAGCGGCGCAGGACAGCAAAACCGACAGCTCTGAGGCAGCGTCAGAAGGAGCCGGGGAAGGAGCAGGGGAAGCAGCAACCGGGGAAGCAACGGCGGCAGATGGAGAAGTAACCACCCTTACATATTGGGGCTGGGATACCAATTGGTATGAGCCAATGTTTGCTGAGTTTGAAAAAACGCATCCTAATATTAAAATAGAAGCTACAACGGTAGCATTCAGCGATTATTTTACCAAAATCCAACAGGCAATTGCTTCTGGTTCCGAATTGCCAACTATGGTGCAGCAGAGTTGTACTTTGATAGAGAATTATAAAGAACTGGGGATTTTTGAAGATCTTACAAAGGATCCATATAATGTTGACCCGGATAAATTCTTTGACTTTATCAAAGGACGTGCCATGACGGATGACGGCGCATTAATAGGAATTGAACAGTCGGTATCTCCATCTGCAATTGCTTATAAGAGAGATCTGGCGAAAAAATACTTTGGAACTGATGATCCGGCAGAATTAGCGGAAATTTTCAAAACTACTGATGATTATATTAAGTATGGCAAAGAAGTTCAGGAAAAATCAGGTGGAAAGGATTATCTCTTCCATTCAGGAGGTGCGGTGGCAGAATGGCTTTATTTCGCAGATACCACAGACCTGCAGAGTGGAAATACGGTAAACTTTACAGAAAAGATGTCACCTGTTATGAACCTTTTATGTGATATGAGAGACAACAAGGTAGTAGATACCTTTGAAAATGGAACCCCTCAGGCGAATGCTACTTACTCAGACGAGAATCATCTCTTCTATCCATGTCCCAACTGGGCAATTACATATTACATCAAAGCCAATGATCCTGACGGATCGGGAAACTGGGGCTTAATGATGCCGGCAACCGGCGGATACAGCCATGGAGGATGTTCTGTTGGCATTACGAATACAAGCACGGATGCACAAAAAGAAGCTGCATGGGAGTTTTTAAACTGGGCATTTTTCACCAAGGAAGGTGTAGACACAGCTAAAAAGGAAGTGGAGTATTATGTACCCACCAAAGAATTTTATGAAGACGCTTCTTATGCTTCCGGTAAAGATGATTTCTTCGGAGGACAGGATGTGGGCGGTTTCTTATATGGGGAGATTGCGCAAAGTATTAAACTGCCAAAGTCATCCATCTATGACCAGACCGTGATTGATATACGGGATCTTCTGGCAGCAGCCGTGATGTCAGATTCCGGCATGACGGCAGAGCAGGCGCTTCAAAAAGGTCTGGAGGAATGTACCAACCGGATTACCGACAGCGGCATAGAAATCAAATAGTGTAAGACAGAGCGGAGGAGTGGGGCTTTTACCGGTGTAAAAAGACACTGCTCCGTTTTTTATGCCCAAATTTATGCTCAAACCAGATGTTATAAGGAGGATCTTTACAATGAACAGTAAAGGAAATAAAAAATACAGTGTATTCTGGCCTGTGGTTTTTATTGCACCATTCATTATATTCTTTTTTACTTTTAATTTATTTCCCATCATTTATTCCTTTTTCCTGAGCTTCACCGATTGGAATGGAATCGGGGAAAAGGTCTTTGTGGGACTTGACAATTACATACGGATATTTACCAAAGACGCGACCTTCTTAAAGTCACTTTGGAATACCTTATATATCATGGTACTGGGATTTCCCATCTCGGTATTTCTGGGGCTTTTGATTGCTGCATTTTTAAGCAGCTTAAAGAAATTCCGGAATTTATTCCAGACCATTAATTTTCTTCCGTATATTACGACTCCGGTTGCAATCGGTCTGATCTTTACCTTTTTGTTTGACTGGAACACAGGGATTATCAACCGTATCATTGAATTTTTGGGCGGGGAAGGAATCAACTGGCTGGGGAATGCAAAGTTTGCTCCGGTTGTAATCGGCATCATGATTATCTGGAAATGCACCGGCTATTATATGGCACTTTACCTTGCGGGGATTACATCCATATCGACGGACATCTATGAGGCTGCAAAGGTTGACGGAGCAGGGACGGTGAAGACTTTTTTTAAGATTACCATGCCTTTGTTAAAACCCATTACGATTTTTATTACGATTACAAGCCTGATCTATGCACTGCAGTTATTTGATGAGCCGAATCTGATGTTTAATGTGTCCACCACCAGTATTATCGGCGGACCGGACCGCTCCTGTCTGACTATGGTGTGGAATTTCTACGATGTGGCATTTGGTTCTACGGCAAGGCTTGGCTATGGATCGGCTGTATCCAGTACCGTATTCATTATTATCGTTGCAGCATCCCTGATCGGAATGCGTTTTATGAACCGGAAGGAGGAAAATTGATATGAAAAGAACAGCAAAGATTTCTTCTTATATTATTTTAGGTATTATTTCCTTTATCTCCCTGGTCCCATTTTATCTGATGGTGACGATGTCTACATACAAAACGGAGGAAATTTTCAAAGGACTGCCATTTTTACCTTCGGGTTATTTTGGGGAGAATATTAAGACGGTGTTTCAGTCCAACTTTGTGCAGACTTATATGAACAGTTTACTGGTGTCCTTCTTATCCATGTTTATCTGCGTTTTGGTCAGCGCCATGGTAGGATATGCCATGACGGTTTATAAGTTTCGCTTCAAGAAGGCACTTACCAACTTTATTATGCTGACTATGATGGCGCCCACACAGATTGGAATTATCGGGTATATGATTGAAATGCGCACTTTTCATCTGACAGGCAGCCTGTGGCCCATGATTCTGCTGTGGTGCGCCAATGGATTCGGTGCATTCTGGATGATTCAATTTATCGGGGGATCCCTTCCGGTGGAAATCGTGGAAAGTGCCCGTATTGACGGTGCGGGCGAAATGAGCATTTTCTTCAAAATGGTATTGCCCTGTATCAAACCGGGTATCCTTACATTGTGCCTGTTGATTTTTCTCTGGTCCTGGAATAATTATCTGGTGCCGTTGGTATTTGTAAACAAAGAAAGTCTCAATACCATCCCCATCTTTATCAAAGGGCTTGCTAATGCTTACCGCACCGATTATGGTGCTCAGCTGTCGGGGCTGGTCTTTGCGACCATTCCGCTGCTGCTGATGTTCATTCTGGGATCCAAGAACTTTATCAACGGTCTGACTGCCGGAGCAGTCAAGGGATGAGAGAGACCGGGCTTTTACGAGGTATGTGTCCATGGTATAATAATCACCAGATAAAGGCGAAAAGGTGCTTTCAGATATCATGTGTGGGTTTAAGCATGCCGTAAATGCTTATGGTAAATACGGGCATATTCGTTTAATTCTTGGAGGTAGGTTTATGAACGAAAAGTCTAGGATCTATATTGTAGATGATGAAATGATGGCAATCGCCTATTTTAAATCCCTCATCAGGGAGATATCCGGTGATATTGAAATTGCAGGAGAAGCCCTTCAGGGGGCTGCGGCATACCCTGAGGTCTGCAGGCTGAAGCCGGATATCGTATTTGTAGATATCAGTATGCCGGTGATGAATGGACTTCAGCTGGCTGAGAAACTGCTGAAAGAAGACAAAACAACGAAAATTGTACTGCTCACTTCTTACCGGGACTTTGATTATGTAAAAAAAGGCATGGAAATGGGTGTTGTCTCTTACATGCTTAAAAACGAACTGACAGCTGACACTCTGAGGGAAGAAATTGAAAAGATTATGGGCAGCCTCAGAGAAGAGCGTCATAAAGCACATATGTATGCCGAACACAATCTAAGAAAATTTCTCACCAGCCAGGCAGCAGACAAAGAAGATATTATTTACCGCAACCATCCCATGCAGCGGTACAGTCTGCTCTATGCCTGGGAGGATCAGCCTTTGAGCCTGGATGGGGAACATAAAATGTTTTCCGAATGTGAAGGGGAACTGCTGGAAAAACTGGATTATCCTAAGGGCATTACATGCAGAAGTGCGGCTGCTGTGGGGGATGGCAAGTGGTGTACCATTATTTTTATTGATGTAAATGTTGCAGACAGTAAAGAACTGCTAATGGAGGCTGGGGAAGTGGTTCGCAGGGGATTGCTTCAAAAAGGAGTCCGCATCAGCTGTATTGCATCCAAAGCCACAAAAAAATTTTTAGAACTGCCGGGGCTGTATAAATGTCTGGATGAGTTGTCAGACTATACTTTTTTCTACGGAGGCGGCAGAGTTCTCTGGCAGGAAGAACTGGAAAAACGACGTAAGGCGGAACCGGACTGCGATGGACTGATGCTCCAGCTGATGTATACCCTGGATGAAGAAGATAAAAATGCATCGGAGTTTACCTTGCAGCAAATGCTGGAGAAATATAAATCGGTGTATTCCAGGACGGAATACACCAGAATGCTGCGGGAGATACGCGGTATCCTGAAACGCTATGCTGACAGGAAAAAGGTGGAGGCTGGGACCATCTGGGAAAATCACGTGTTTGCAGACACCAGGCAGGTAGAAGAATGGTTTTATGCTGGGCTGCGTGAAATCTACGCGGGGCTGGATTCTTTCAGGGAAGAACAGTATTCCAGGATGATCGGGCTGTCCCTGGAATTTATTCATAAGAACTTTGAGAAGAACATCTCTGTACAGGATATTGCAAATGCTGCAAATATTTCAGAAGGACATCTGCGGAAATGCTTCAAGAATGAATTGAATATTACAGTAGTGGATTATCTCACAAATTACCGTATCCGCCGTGCGAAAAAAATGATGAAGAGCGGGGAGTATAAAATATCCGAGGTCTTTGAAAAGGTTGGATTTACGTCCAGCCAATATTTTAGTTATGTTTTTAAAAAGATTGAGGGTGTTACCCCCAGCGAATTTCTGAAATCGCTGTAAAGGTGTTGAAAGTAATTTAACACACGCCGGAGAACAGGAGGGAGAATCATGAAGAGGACAATCCGTACTAAAATTATGCTGATGGTTTTTATTCCCGTGATTGCAGCATTTCTAATCAGTGGTTTTGGAGCATCCCAGTATTTCTACCGTATTCTGGAGAGTCATACGGTGATGGGAGAAGACCAGAAACTGGCACAGACTGCAAGACAGCTTCAATATATTCAAAATAATGTGATTAATATTGCAAAACAGATTGTAATCGACGAACAGGTGCAGAATCTGCTCCGGGAAGAACGCAGTGAAGACGTGCTGGAAAGCCTGATCACCGAGCGCAGCGTAAAGCAGACCCTGCGTACTTATATCAATCAGTTTCCCTATATCTATGGCGTGACAATTGTATCTCCTGAAATGGCTTCCTATTCCAGTAACCAGACAGAAGGGAAATTTAATCCGAACAAAGAGGAGTGGTATACAAGTTTTAAGAAAACAGGTCTCTACAAAGGATTTTCGGCGCCCCATATTTATACGCTGGAGCAGGGAAGCCAAAAAAAAGAAGTAGTCAGCTACATTATGAGCTTCAAAGATATACGCAACGGCAAAGATATTCTGGGAGATATTATTCTGCATGCCGGCGTGCCGGAGCTGGAAAAATATGCAAAGCTGGACACCGGTCTCTTAAGCGGATACGCGCTGTATGACCGTGAGGGAGAAATCATATTGCACAACGGTACCATCAGTCTGCCATTTAGTGCAATCAAACAGTATAGCGGCGGACAGAGCCATCTGGAAAATAAAAATACGGTTTTAATCAACCGTGGTCTGGAAGATGGCTGGACCATGGTGTCGGAAGTATCCAATAATCTGCTGCTTACACAGCTAAAATATATCAAATTGTTCTTTGCTGCAATTTTCATAGGAACAATCAGTATCCTGGCAGCAGTTTTATATTTTTGTATCCGGAATATCACAAAACCCCTGGGACAGCTGCACACAGCAGCTGTTCAGGTTGGAACAGGTGATTTTGAAATTGCGGTGGATATTCGGACCAACGATGAATTAATGGTACTTGGGGAAGCTTTTAACACTATGGTTGCGGATATCAAACGTAGAATGGAAGAGAGTATCCAATATGAGAAAACTACAAAGGAAATGGAAATCAACCGGCTTATGCTGCAGATCAACCCCCATTTCATCTATAATACGCTGAATTCCATTGTTTACATGGCACAGATAGAGGGCAACAGGGAGATTGTAAAATTTTCCAATGCATTTATATCGCTGCTTCAGGATACCCTTCGGGTGCAGAAGGACAGCATTTTTATCAGCATGGAGCAGGAACTGAAAAATATAAAGAATTATCTCACACTCCAGTCTTACCGGTACCCGGATCGGTTTGATGTCATTTACGATGTTGATGACAGTGTATATGAAGCAGCGGTTCCCAATGTATTGATCCAGCCCATCGTGGAAAATGCCATCTTTCACGGATTGGCGGGAAAGACCGAAAAAGGAATTTTAGAGATTACAATCCGCCGGATAAAAGATGGCAGGGATGATATACAGATTACCATACGCGATAACGGTCTTGGCATGACGCAAGAGGTGGTAAACCACATCTTGAATCAGGACGATTCCATTCAGGGCCAGATGAGGACCATCGGAGTGGGAAATGTAAAAAGCCGTATAGAGCATATCTACGGGAAACAGACAGGCACCAGGCAGGAGGGGTGTAAAAATGATCCTGCAGGGAGTCTGCATAATTATGGAATGGAAATTATGAGTACACCGGGTGAAGGTACGGTGGTAATTCTGAATATTCCATTTTTGAAATTGGATAAAAATAATCATGTTTAACAATAACAGGAGGATTCTATGAATACAGAAATTGATAGCAGAAAGGGTGGTTTTACCCTGCCGGGAGAAGCCGGTTATGAGGAACTTACCTTAAAACTGGCAGAGCAGTGGGGAGCAGACGTAATTCGTGACAGTGACGGGACGGAACTTTCCAGAGAGATTCTGGATGCAGGCTACGGCATTTACTCCACCATCTGCATTATCCGGGATCATAATGACTGGGCGAAAAAGAATATGGATAAACTGCAGCAGACCTTTCTGATTACACAACCGAAAACAGCAGTGGAGGAAAACGTTACTTTCCTGCTGATGGAAGATTTTTTTGAAGAACAGTTCCAGGTGAATGACAGTGCGGATGCCATGAAATACTGGCAGGTATATGATCGCACCTGCAACGAAGAAGTACCACGGGAACATTGGAGTTATGACAGAGAGGAAAAATCCGTAATGGTAAAGGGAGTTCCACTCTGGCATAAGTATACCGTAAGCTTTCTGGCATACCGTATCTGGGAAGAAATCTCCATGTATAATCATACTACAAATGGATGGGATAAGGAGCACCTGATGCAGATCGATCCCAGATATCCTGAGACCCGGGAATATATGCTGGGGTGGATCAGGGAATGGTGTGAGGCACACCCGGATACAACGGTAGTCCGTTTTACTTCCATGTTCTATAACTTTGTGTGGATGTGGGGAAGCAGCGAAAAAAACAGGCATTTGTTCACGGACTGGGCATCCTATGACTTTACCGTGAGCCCCCTTGCCCTGGATGAATTTGCTAAGAAATATGGTTATGCTATGACTGCGGAGGATTTTGTAAATCAGGGGAAATTCCATGTAACCCACATGCCGGGAAACAAAAATAAGGCCGACTGGATGAAGTTTATCAATGATTTTGTAATTGATTTTGGTAAAAAGCTGGTGAAAATTGTCCACGACTACGGCAAGGAAGCCTATGTGTTTTATGATGACAGCTGGGTTGGCAATGAGCCCTATGGAAAAAATTTTGAAAAATTTGGATTTGACGGAATTATCAAAGCAGTTTTCAGTGGTTTTGAATCCAGGCTTTGCAGCGGGGTCAAGGTGAAGACCCATGAACTTCGGCTTCATCCTTATCTGTTTCCAACCGGTGTGGACGGTTCGCCCTCATTTCTGGCGGACGGTGATCCCAAGGCGGAGGCACAGAGATATTGGAAAGATGTGCGCAGAGCAATCCTAAGGCAGCCGGTTGACCGTATCGGTCTGGGCGGATATCTGCATCTGGTTGAGCGAAAGCCCGAGTTTGCGGCTTATATGGAAGAATTGGTGAATGACTTCCGCAAGATCCGGGAACTGCATAAAACAGGGGGCCCCAGAAATTTGAAACCCAGGGCTGCCGTTTTACATTACTGGGGAAGTCTTCGTTCCTGGACTTTGTCGGGACATTTCCATGAGACTTATATGCATGATTTGATTCATATTAATGAAAGCCTTTCCGGTCTGCCTTTTGAAGTCAGCTTTATGAACTTTGAAGATATCAAAAAAGGTGCATTAGACCAGATTGATGTAATAATCAATGCAGGTACAGCAGGCACGGCATGGAGCGGCGGAGATGCATGGAAAGATGACGAGGTTATAGAAAGACTCACACAATGGGTATATGGCGGAGGCGCCTTTATTGGGGTGAATGAGCCTTCTGCAGCAGAGGGCTGGGATACATACTTTCGTATGGCACATGTGATGGGCGTAGATAAAGATACCGGGGCAAGGGTGTGCCATGGAAAATGGACATTTGCGGCTGAAGAAATCCCGGGGCTGATCCCGGAGGGTGCCTGCATAGAAGCAGGAGAAGGGCGGTATCTCACAGACGGATCAGCCAGGGTGCTGCTGGAAAAAGAGGGGCAGCCCATGTTAACGGTACATTCATTTGGCAGAGGATGCGGAATCTATCTGTCCTCTTACCGGATTAGCCCGGCGAATACCAGGATGCTGCAAAATCTAATTTTATTTGGAGCGGGAGAAAATACGGATCAGGATTTTATCACTTCCAATCTGAATACAGAATGCGCTTATTTTCCCGAAGGACATGCGCTGGTAGTAATCAATAATACAGATAGCCAACAGGAAACGCTGGTAAAGGTGGAAGGCAAAGAGATTTCCTGCAGCCTGAAAGCATACCAGACAGAGGTTATAAATATTTTCCAATAAAATGCAATAAAAACCGTTAGAATGCCAGAAACTGGATATACTTCAATTAATGAAACATCTCATGAAAGGAGTATAAATAATGATCAAAATACCGATTACATTCCAGACCCCGGATGACGCTGTCCAGTTCGTAAATATTGTCAGTAAATATGATGTAGATGTAGACCTTCGTTATGGTCATCATATCGTTGATGCAAAATCCCTGGTGGGAACCCTGGCACTTAGCTCTGCAAAAAACATGGAAATGATCATTCATGATAATGAATGTATGGAACTGGTACAAGAGGTAGGACCATTTGTAAGCCGCAGAATGATGGCTTCCAGGAATTCACATACCCCGGACCCCACGGGACGTTAGTTCCATACTGCTTTCTGATATGTATCCATGATTCCATAGTTAAATCTCTTCCAAAAAAGCTGCCGGCAAGTGCGGGCAGCTTTTTTTAGATATATGTACCATTTCACAATTGCGGTTATTCAAACCGTATCCATGCCTCTTTGGGAAGAGCCAGTTTGCATTCAACCTCCATGCATTTGATCAGGCCTGCGATAGCGGGACAGGATGCATGGCCGGGAAGATGTTCCGATGCATATTCATATAAGGCTCCCGTTCCCGGCTTTCCAAGACAGACCTCATAAGCATCAAAAGTATCTCCCAGGTCATCAAACATTTTCTGAATGCTTGCGCATCCGGAATCAACTTTAACGTTTACTTCCATCTGATCCTCGGAAGACGCTTCTATTGTGGTGATCAGCCCGCAGATACCCGGATTAATAGTTACTTTTGTCATATGTATATACCTCCTTCAAAAGTGTATTAAAGCAAAATAATATGCCATATTTTAATTATAAGGCGGCTTTTGAAAAAAGCATAGACTTTTTATGGATTTTTATCAGTTATTTTGCAGGTCTTTGATTTAAATCCGCAACGGAGGACATATCAGTATAGATTACATAAAATATAGGATATTTTCCTTTATACACCTCATCTACAAAGAGACCGTTAGCTTTAACCGGTATGTAATGGCCATCGGTGTGAAGCAGTCTGTAAGATAGAGTGAAAGGAACTCTTTCGGGCAGGGATTTATAGTACACCTCTAAAGCAGCAGGAAGATCATCCGGATGAATCTGGGAGAGGACATCATAATCCGGGTCTGAAAATGCCCTGGAAGAAGTACCCGTCAGTTGTGTTCTCTTCTGGTTAAAATATAGCATTTTAAATTTACCTTCTACCCATGCAATTTTTGAAATACCATCGATGGATGTACTGATTAATGCCATCATATCCTGCTGATTTACATGAAATACAGAATCGCCGTCAATATTTTTACTGAAAATACAATAGGATCCTTTTCCGTGGCCTTTGGTATAGTATAATGCCTGGTCCGCTTTTTCATATAACTGGGTATAAGAATTTCCATGGTCCGGGAACAGGGACACGCCGATACTGGTGGAAATAAAATAGTCACTGTTTTTTCCAAAATTCTTCCTGCCAAGTTTTGCGCAGAACCGTTCTAATTTATTTATCACGGAGTCTATATCATGGAAATCTCTCATGAATGCCGCAAATTCATCCCCTCCGATCCGTCCCACGATGTCACTGTCACGGAACTGTGACCTTAATTCTGCAGCAAATTCAGTGATAATAGAGTCTCCAAAGGTATGGCCGAAGGTATCATTAATGTTTTTGAAATTATCAATGTCAAAAATAATAAAAGCGTGGCGGTTTCTGTTCGGGTTATTCTGGCAGAGTATACTGGAAATCATGTCTTCTGTAGTTCTTTTGTTGAACAAACCGGTAAGGGAGTCCATCTGTGATTTTTCAAGAAGCATTAATTCCCGTTTTTTTTCGGCATCAATATTCTGCCGGTATGTAATCATACGAATGGATTGGTTGGATGACCAGTAAAATATTCTGGCATTAATCCGCATCCAGCGGTAGTTATCCGCTGACTCCAAGAATAAGAAATCGTAGGTCAGGGTATTAATACCGCTTCGATATACTTCCAGTATGTGCTGGGGAGAAAATATCTCCAGGTAACCATTAATATATTCCTCTTTGATCTGTTTTTGTGCTATGGTCTTCAATGCCTGATCATAAGGGGAATCCCTATCAATTCCCAGGCTTTCAAAATAATCCTTGGTGCCCTCCCCGCAGGCACAGTTATGGGTGATATCCAGTTCATAAATATTTTCATACAGACCTACCGTGGCTTCGTGGAGCAGTTTCTGGTATTCCAGTTCAGCATCAATGGAAAATTTTAGGATCTGTTTATTATATTTGCGTAAAACCTTTGTAATGATCAGAAGTACACAGATGATAATAAAAATGATAATCAGAATACTTCTGCCAAACTGCATATTAAGCCGGTGGTTCGTTGCGGTAAAGTCATTTGCCACTACCAGATAGCATTCTAAATCCGGAACATAGCGGGTAATGTAATATATGTTTTCCAGTTGTCCGGCTCCGCTCCAAAATGCCTCTTTTCCGGTTTTGTTCTGCAGAATGGTATTCTGATATCCAGCAAGAGGGGTAATCTGAAATACAGACACATCATCAGAGTCCGATTCGGAAGCTGCCTGTATGATTCCGTTTTGGTCAATCAGCCTGGTGGTGATGGCGTACTGTTCTTCATATTCTTTAAACAGCTTTTTAAAATGATCGGAATTTATTTCAGTGTCTGCTGTCCACGCAGGGCTTTTGTTCTTCGCATCTGTCAGGATAGAATCTATTTTTTGCGAGATACCATCGGAAGCAAGTGCGGATACATGTTCAATATTTTTTTGGAAAATCAGGAAATACGAACGGTAACTGATAATGGAGGTTATCGTAAATCCTGCCGCGATAATGATACAGATAATAATATTAGTGCGTAAAAGGGTATTCTTTTTCATAGGAATTCCAGCTTTCTGTTCCGAATAAGACTTCTATTTAAAGTAAAATAACTATTCATGAATCTGACGGTATAAATAACCGGTGGTAAATTCAGCCCAGCTGTAATTGGACATGTATTCTCCGGCGTAACTGTTAATTGCCCGGACATCTCCATCTAGAAAATTATAATAGTCGCATTCTATTTTGGAGGTATCCACTGAAATGAAATTACGCTTTTTGATTACAACGTCATCTGCATCTGCACTTTTAAGTGTTTTCATCATATCGCTGACTATTGTCTGAAACTGTTTTTGAAGAGAAATGCTGTATTCCCTGTCTTCCCACAATATGGCACTTAGTTCGGCAGTAGTTGATCCTGCGCCTTTCCGGTCGATGAGATATGCAAACAGTTCTTTGGATTTAATTCTTGCAAATTCAAGAGGAATATTTCCATTAAACACCTCGAAACTTCCAAAGGTCTGTACACGAATTTTTTTGTCCGTTTTTTTCACAATCGGATTTCGCAGAAAAGTTATTTCTGAATGGATGCTTTCTACAGAGACTGGCTTTAGCAGGTAGCCGCTGGCATGGAGAGAAAAGGCATCTACGGCATAATCCGGAAATCCTGTGACAAAAATAATATTAATATCGGGCTGCGTATCTTTAAAACGTTTTGCAAGTTCAATTCCGTTCAGCCCATACATTTCCACATCTAAAAAAGCCAGATCCACAGGGTGTGATTTCACATATTGCAAAGCATCAAATGGATCCAGGAAGGGCTGTATCTCACATTCCGGCTCAGCTTCTCCCAGAATTCGGATTAAGTAAGCAAGTGCCAGTTCTTCATCATCTACGGCTATAATGTTCATGTTCAGTCGCTCCTTTGTAAATAGTAATAACAGCAGTCGTTCCCTCTTTGGGAGCGCTTGTAATGGACAGGAGGCTGCCCCCCAGTGAATATAAGCGGTTACGGACATTTTCAATGCCGATATGGGTTCGCCCGTCATCCTGTTTTTTATAGGGATCAAATCCAACCCCGTCATCAGAGATTGTGACGACAAAGGCATTTTCCGTTTCTCTGGTGGAAATGGTAACGGTACCGCCGTTAATTTTTTTCGTCACGCCATAGCGGACTGAGTTTTCCACCAGGGGCTGTACCGTCAGGGATGGAAGCAGAAACCCATCTGCTTCTATGTCGTAAACAATCCGCAGTCTGCGCCCAAACCGCAGTTGTTCCAGGGACAAATAATTTTTTGTATGGTGCAGCTCCTTTTCAAAAGGTATGGGTGCACTGCTTGATAGAGAATCCAGATTCCCTCTTAGAAAACTGGCAAAGTCACCAACTGCTTTTTCTGCACGGATCGGGTCTATTGCACAGAGTTGTTTGATGGCAGTCAGAGAATTGTACAAAAAGTGAGGTTGTATCTGGCTAAGGGCTATGGATATCCGGCTCTGGGCAAGTTCGCTTTCTAATTGTCTGGTCAGATAAGTATTATTGATGCTTTGGTTGAGATACCGCACAATAAATATAAACTGGGTAATTAAAAATAGTAAAAATCCAGTGATAAACCAAATGTTAGAGGACAATATCTGTACAAAATAATTCACTACATCGCCAACTCCTAAAAGGCAGAACAATCCGGAACGCAGTATAAACTTTGTCGTTTTGTTCCCAGTGTGCCTGATTTCATGCAGCAGACAGAAAAATGTAATACAGGTAGAAATGCCCAGTAAAATGCAAAGAGGAGTTAACAGTTCATACCCATCTAAAATTCCGCTTCCCTGTGCAAGGATAAACAGCAGGAGAAATCCCAGCAGGGAACAGGCAATGCCAATCAGCGGATATCTGGCTTTTCCCTCCACGAAATTCAGCAGGTAAATCACAAGCAGGATAGGAGCCAGTGACAGACAGACTATATCTAAAATATTGGTAAACAGGCCATAAGGTATAATCAGTGAAATCAGATTAAAGTCAAGGAGTATCCATATTCCGCTTATAATTGTAAAAAATGCGAGATAAAAAGGTGCAGGTGATATGGCTGTTCTCAAAATTTTAAACAACAGCAGTATTCCTAAAAGCATCATACCAAAGAGAACCACAAAAAACCCCAGGAAAATCTTGCCAAAGTTTTTCTTCAGGAGAAATTGTAAAAGTGAACCTGTATCTCCTTTGTAGATCTGCCGGAAGAAATTATCATAGGATATAGAAAGATTATTTTGGTAATTACTGCTTAATTCAATTTTTATTTCATCCTGTTTTGTAATATAAGGGAACGCAACGGAAATCCACATATTTCCTGGTGATTTTGCAAAGGGGGGATAAGTGCCCTTTTCACCATAAGAAAAGTATTCCGTTCCATTAATATAAATTTTAATGCGGACATTGTTCAGACGGAAAAGCAGTCGTTCATTTACCTGTACATCCTGGTTAAAATGTCCGGTCAGCGTAAGGAGAGGTACCTCAGCAGCATTGATACTGGTATCGGGAGTCAGTTCTTTCCTAGAACTGGCAGTGGAAGTCTGATAAGTTCCAATAAATTGCATTAAGGTAAGATTATCAGGCTTTTTATAAATATTCTCTTCCTGTATGGAATAAACCAGCAACAGCACAGAAAGAAAGGATATGGTGTATAAAAGAACAGAAATCGGCAATGGTAAATGTCGTTTCAAAGTCAGGGCCTCCTCTGTAAAAACCGGGTAATTTACGATGATCTAACTGAATAAGTATAAAATGATTACCACACCAATACTACATCTGTATATTATGTGAAATTAATGGAAAGCAAGCTTGACATTTTTGCAGAACAGGTATATGATTAAAATGTAAAGGAAACTTTCCATAATAAGAAAGGGGCGGTGGGGTGAAAAACCGGTTAGAAGAAATAAGAAAGGAAAGAGGAATCCGCCAGGAACAACTGGCGCAGGATCTTGAGGTTTCCAGACAGACAATCGGTTCACTGGAAAATGGAAGATACAATCCCTCTATTTTACTGGCATTTAAAATTGCCAGGTACTTTGAAATGATGATTGAAGATATTTTTATCTATGAGGAGGAGTAGAAAATGAAGAATAAGATCGGAAAATATGTTTTGCTTTCAGTAGTTGGATTTGTTTTAGGTGCATCCGGTACCATACTGGCGAAAGTCTGGAGGGATGCCCAGGGAATGATGACAGTACTGCCATATCTTATGATCGGTATTGGTGCTGGTATATTTGGACAGAATATCGGCACGTTAGTTACCAACCTAGCGTACCGGAAGAATCCGGAAGCTGCAAAACAGATCTTGATTGACACCAATGACGAGCGCAATGTATCCATAAGGAACCAGGCAAAAGGAAAAGCGTATGATATCATGATCTACGTATTTGGCATACTCATGCTGGTCTATGCGTTGATGCAGGTGGAACTTTGGGTAACCCTCGCACTTGTTGGAGCATATTTGATTGTGATTATGGCTAATGTATTTTATATAAGCAGATATAATAAAAATATGTAGACAGATAAGCATTAAATAACGGACAGAAAGAGGAGACATATAGAAATGGCAAAAGAACAGAAAACCAATGCAATGCGCATTCTAGAAAAAAACAAGATTCCCTATGAACTTATCACTTATGAATGTGATGAATTTATAGACGGTCTTCATACTGCGGAGAAAACAGGTGCGCCTGTAGAGCAATCTTTTAAAACACTGGTTGCCCAGGGCAAGAGCAAGAACTATTATGTATTTGTGATCCCCATAGCGGAGGAAGTACAATTAAAGACTGCTGCAAAGGCAGTTGGAGAAAAATCGGTAGAAATGATCCATGTGAAAGATATCAATAAAATAACGGGATATATCCGAGGGGGGTGCAGTCCTGTGGGCATGAAAAAACAGTACAAAACGATCATACACAGCAGTGCACAGAAATACAGCGAAATCTATATCAGCGGCGGGAGACTTGGAGCGACAATTAAGCTGTCACCGCTATCCCTGCAGAGGTTGATAAATGCAGAGTTTGCGGATATTATAGATAAATTTGGGTTTTGCTGAGTAAGGACGCTTTGTAAATGATAGGTAGTGTACGGAAAGAGAAGGGGGCGGACCAGGACATTGGTTTGGAATGCTTAACGCAGAACTGGCATTTTCTAACCTTCCCGGAGCACTTTTTGGCGGCACGCGGGCATTCGCTCCGAAATCCTGATGCATTTCCCAGCTAGAGCGTGTATTAAAATTCCTTCCTGCCATCTGCACATCCCACTTTGCGG
>NZ_JAWYAJ010000567.1:0-5283 GCF_034124845.1 Robinsoniella sp. | reverse complement strand
TGAAATTCATGACCATTATAAAGTGCAGATGAAAATCGCAGATAAAGGCTATGCAGTGTATGATTTTGCCCTGCCGGTCCTGGTGCTCCATACCCTATATACGGGCAGCGCAAAGCGGCTAAAACACTGGTTTGATATCTGTCCCCGTAACCAGTATACTACGCTGGACACTCACGACGGAATTGGGACAGTGGATGTAGAGGACTTATTGACAAGCGAAGAGCTGGAACATGTGATCAAAACGACAGAAATGTACGGGGCAAATTTTAAGATGGATTTCTCTGCAAAAGCAAATGAGAAACCTGTTGTATACCAGATTAACTGCACTTATTATTCTGCACTGGATTGTAAAGATGATGCTTATCTGCTGGCGAGGGCGATTCAGTTCTTTGCGCCCGGCATCCCACAGGTCTATTATATGGGACTGCTGGCGGGAGCTAATGATTATGAGCTGATGAAAAAAACGGATTTCCCAAGAAACATCAGCAGACATAACTATACAGTTTCAGAAGTAGAGCAGGATGCGCAAAAGCCGGTTGTAAAAGAACTGTGCAGGCTTATGCGGATCCGAAATGAATACAAGGCATTTGACGATGCATTTCGGATAGAAGATACGGAAGATTCCAGATTGAAGATTATAAGGGAAAGTAATGGATGCAAAGCGGTACTGGATGCTGATCTGAAGACAATGAAATTCAGTATTTGCTGTGATGACAGTACTTATGATTATGTGAGCAGGTAAGGATACGCCCTTCACGCATAATGTCAGGCTACATATATACAATAATTTAAGACTTTATTTAGCAAGAATGGAATGAATGAAAACGAATACCTGTAGTAATAAGAGAAAGCATATTTTATTGAGAAATTTATAATATGCTTTCTTTTTTTATGCCAGGAATTATAATTTCACAATAAAAGATGAAGAGAAAGACAGAACTTTAACAACTGATAATAAAATGATAAAAAACTGAAATTAAATGATAAAAATAAAAAAATTAGCTTGATAAATTATAAAATTAAGGATAAAATGATAATAATATGAAACTAATATGATAATAATTTGAATCCAAAAAGGCAGAAAAAATTATTATATTAAGTTTTAATATTTTATATAAGGAGACGAACCAATGAAACTAATGAATCATCTTTATATGGTGGCAGGTGTATCCCTGTCCCATCCCTTTGATGCCGCAGCATATCTGATTGAAGGAGAAACGGGTCTTTATCTGCTGGACTGCGGCACTCCAAATGGATTTACCCAGATTGTTGAAAATATCAGATCACTGGGATTTGCACCGGAAGAAATCCGGTGTATCTATGGTACTCACGGACATTATGACCATGTTGGAGCGGCTGCATTATTCAGGCAAAAATATAGCTGCTGCCTGATGATCCATGAAGAAGATGCCTGGCAGGTGGAATCAGGTGACCCTGTGCGGACCACAGGTGAATTACTCTACGGAAATCCATTTCCGGCTTGTAATGTGTATGGATATCTAAAGGATGGTGAGCAGATTAAATTTGGCAACCGGATATCAATGTCTGTGATACATACGCCAGGGCATACCAGAGGAAGCGTTTGTTTTGCCCTGGATTGTGACGGCTATCAATTTTTAGTTGCCGGGGATACCATTTGGGGTGGCTTTAGTGAGCAGATTGGGTCTGATGCAAAGCAGTGGATGGATAGTCTGGACAAGCTGACAGCCATGCATTTTGACGGCTTTAGTTTCGGACATGTGGGGGCAAATGTCATTGCCGATGCCGACAGAAGAATAATGGATGCCAAGCGGCAGTTTGGTGTGTATTATAATCCATGGTTTAAGGTTATGAAGGAAGATTTTCGATACTAGTACTCCATCCGGCTAGAAACCCTACTGACAGCACTGCCTATTTTGCCATCTGCCGCGTTGTCGTCAGTCAGCGGAGGAACCACTCCGCTTCCATCCTCCGCCTTGCAGACTGACAAAATAATCAGCACTGTCAGTAGAGTTTCTGGCTGGATGGAGTACTAGAGCGTGTTTGAAAAATCATTCCTGCCATCTGCACGCCCCACTTTGCGGTATATTTGCCCCGAATTCAGGTTACATAGTACGCTTGTCGCCCTTCAATCGGGACAAATCTCCCACAAACTGGAACGCACAGCTGTCAGAAAGCATTTTTCAAACACGCTCTAAACAGGTTCTATAGATTTGCCGCAGCCATATGCGGCGGAATGGAGAAAATTATGGACAAGAAAAAAGTGGAGCGGAATAAACAGGAAACGCCAAAGCAGCATTCCAGGAAAAAAATACACATGATCGGGAATACCCATATAGATCCGGTCTGGCTTTGGAACCGGTATGAGGGAATGCAGGAAGTGAAGTCATCTTTTATGTCGGCATTAGACCGTATGGATGAATTTGATGACTTTAAATTTACCCACAGCAGCATTTCTTATCTGGAATGGATGAAGGAAAATTGTCCCGATCAATTTCAGAGAATACAAAAAAGAGTAGAAGAAGGAAGGTGGAATATTGCAGGTGGTATGTGGGTGGAACCGGATTGTAATCTGCCCTCCGGAGAAAGTTTAATCAGGCACTTTTTATACAGCAAGCGGTTTGTAAAGGAGAACTTTGGAGTAGATGTGAAAACTGCATATAACGTGGATAGTTTTGGGCATGGTGCAAATCTTCCGGCTGTGTTAAAGGGCTGCGGGATAGAGAATTACGTGACTTCAAGACCGGATAAAGAAAAGCTTCGCACACCGCCGGTATTTCTGTGGAAAGCGCCGGATGGAAGCAGTGTGGTGGCGGAACGGACCGGTGGGGAATACATGGCATGGACAAGACCAGCGATTGAATTTAATTTATCAGAAAGCCTTGCTGCAATGGAAGAACATGATGTGGAACGGATGGCAGTTTTCTATGGGGTAGGCAACCATGGAGGCGGACCCACGATTGAAAATATCCGCTCTGTCTATGAACTGAAAGAAGAACGGACAGACTTAGAACTGGATTTTTCCACGATTGATGAATTTTTTGCACAGGTGGATGCGGATAAGTTAAACACTTTTGAAGGAGAGCTGGGGCGTATTTTTCAGGGATGTTACAGTTCGGATTGTGAACTGAATCAGTTAAACCGTAAGGCGGAGTGGGCATTGCAGGAGGCAGAATCCATGTATGCTATGGCGGTTTCATTTACCGGAGTCAGAAAAGAGGCTGACGAAAATCTGCTGGATGCTGCCTGGAAAGAAGTGCTGTTTAACCAATTTCATGACGTACTGGCTGGAACAAGCATCCAGTCGGCAAGAAATGAATCCTGTGAAGAATTAAAGGGTGCCGTGGCAGCAGCCAGAAAAATGGTTCGAAATGCCATTCAGGCAATGGCAAATCAATTAGACACCAGAGGAGAGGGCTTTCCGTTGATCTTGTTTAATCCTACCGGATGCAGGTATCAGGGAATTTTCTGTGCGGACCTCTATGTGCCAAGAGCCGGGAAAAAACAATTACGGCTTCGGGACTGGAAAGGAAGGGAGATATCTTACTGCGAGACCGGCTATCAGTTAAGTGCGCCGGAATCCAGAAAAGGAATTTTGTTCGATGCAGATGTGCCGGCATATGGCTATGCTCTGTACCGGACCGTGATGGAAGGACCGGAACAGGTGCCGGATAGAAATTCTCTGAAGTATCAGGATAATGTTATGGACAATGGAATTCTAAAAGTACATATCAGCGAAACAACGGGCTGCCCGGATTCCATTATATTGGGAGATCTGGAGCTCCTTGGGAAAGAGATTGACATAAAGGTATTCTACGATGACAGAGGAGCCTGGGGTGAAACACATTTAACAGAAGAACTACGAGGGAGGTTTTCTCCAGGTAAGATCCGTCTCATAGAAACAACGCCGATGCGGCTGATTGTAAGAAGTCTTTTATACTATAACAAGTCGGAAATGGCAATCGACTATATCCTGGAAAAAGGAAGTGACCGGCTGAAGCTGGCAGTCTCACTGACGAATCTGGAGCGGCATTGCCAGATCTGCTATTGCGTTCCTGGACTGGATGAACAGCCGCAGGTCAAATCGGAGACGGCATTTTATGTGGAGCAGAAAATCACTCCAGATGACAGTGAATATTACCAGCACCGTTTTGCGGATATGGAAAATCAGGATGGAAGCGGCATTGCGATCTTTAATAACAGTACTTACGGTGTCCGGCAGGCTGGCAGGGAATATCGGCTTATTTTGTCCAGAAGTGTAGTATTTGCCAGAGGGAAGGGCGGACCGCTGGAAGAATCCTTTCAATACCGCTATATGAATCAGGGCAGTTACGATTTTCAGATGGAGCTGCTTCCTCATACCAAACCGATTTCCAATCAGAGGTTATTTCAGGAGGCAGATTTCCTGATGATGCCCGTAAAATATTTAGGAGACAGCTGTCACAGTGGCAAGAGCTGGACAAAAAGGGCAGGGATCCTTCAGGTATTGTCAGACAGTGTATCCTGTTCTGTTTTAAAGACTCACGGGGAGAGCGGTGATGAGATAATCCGGTTGTTTGAAACTGCCGGAACCAGGGCAGAAGCAGTTGTAAAGGCAGCCGGGAAGGAAGCAGTTCTGCAATTTCAGCCATTTGAAATAAAAACGATAAAATTAAAAGCAGACGGATTCCGGGAGTGTACCATGCTGGAAGAGGAAAACGGAGTAAGAAACTGAACGTATAAAGGATTCGTTAGAGCATGTTTCAAACACGCTCTGGAAAGATAGTGATTAATAATGGGAAATGAAAAAGAGATATTTTCTAACAAACAATTAAAAGCATTGATTATTCCTTTAATTCTGGAACAGATTCTGGGAGTCACGGTGGGAATGGCAGATACCGTTATGGTGTCCGGCGTAGGAGAAGCAGCGGTGTCCGGAGTTTCCCTGGTAGATTCCATTAATATCCTGCTGATTAATATTTTTGTATGCCTGTCAACCGGAGGTGCGGTTGTGGCTGCACACCGGCTGGGAGAGAAAAATAAGCAGAAAGCCTGTAAAACGGCAGATCAGCTTCTGCTTTCCATTACCGGGATGGCAAATTTGATTATGGTGATTTCCCTGGCAGGGAACCGGTTTATTCTTACAACTATTTTTGGAAATGTTGAACATGAGGTAATGGAGAATGCTGTTGTTTATTTTTATCTGACGGCTTTGTCGTTCCCTTTTCTGGGTATATACAGTGCAAGTACAGCGCTGCTGCGGTCTATGGGAAATTCCAAAACGGCAATGTATACCTCTATTTTAATGAACATCATGAATGTAAC
>NZ_JAWYAJ010000566.1:0-2314 GCF_034124845.1 Robinsoniella sp. | reverse complement strand
CCTGGTTTCCTGAATGACACTTTTGCCTTCCTCCAGCAATTCGATCTGTCTGGCATGTTCTCCTTCAATTGCCCTGGCAATAGCCTTAAAGGAATTCAGGTTTTTCATTTCTGTACGTGTGCCCAGTTTTTCTGTTCCGGCTTCTCTTACAGACAAGTTGACATCCGCCCTCATGGACCCCTCCTGCAGCTTACAATCCGAGGCTCCAAGATATTGAATCATCAACCGCAGTTTTTCCAGATAAGCTATTACTTCCCGGGCAGTTCTCATATCCGGCTCGGAAACGATTTCTATCAGAGGTACCCCGCTTCTGTTATAATCCACTAATGAACAGTCTTCCCATTCATCATGAATCAGTTTTCCCGCATCCTCTTCCATATGGATTTCATGGATTCCAATGGTTTTCTTTCCGCTCTCCGTTTCAATCTCTATCCCACCGTCATAGCAGATTGGCAGATACAGTTGTGAAATCTGGTAGTTCTGTGGATTATCGGGATAAAAATAGTTTTTACGGTCGAATTTACAATACTGGTTAATCTTACAGTTTGCAGCAAGCCCCACCGCCAGTGCATACTCCACTACCTGTTTATTCAGAACCGGCAGACTTCCAGGCATTCCTGCACAAACGGGGCAGGTATGAGTATTGGGTGCACCCCCAAATGCTGTCTGGCAGGAACAGAAAATTTTCGTTTTTGCAGCCAATTCCACATGGACTTCCAGTCCGATTACGGTTTCATACTTTTTACTCATGGGCATTTCTCCTCAATTCGTACCATCTGAGGCGCTTCATAAGTTCTGCTTTGTTCAAAACTGTAAGCTGCCCGGATGATTTTTTTCTCTTCAAAACAATCTCCTATAAACTGAACTCCAATAGGCATCCCCTGCGTATTCTTGCCGCAAGGTACTGAAATTCCGGGAAGCCCTGCCAAGTTTACTGAAATTGTATAGATATCCCCCAGATACATTTTCAGCGGATCCCCAAGGTTTTCCCCAAGCTTTGGTGCTGCAGATGGAGCCGTGGGTCCCAGGATAACGTCATACTTCTGAAATGCCCCATCAAATGCCTGTTTTATCAAAGCCTTAGTGCGAAGTGCCTTCAGATAATATGCATCGTAATATCCGGAGCTTAATACAAAGGAACCCAGCATAATACGCCTTTTCACCTCAGTTCCAAAGCCCTGGGATCGGCTTTTCTTATACATATCATGCAGCCCCTGATATTCCGGCGCACGGTAGCCGTATTTCACTCCGTCGAACCTGGAGAGGTTGGAACTAGCCTCTGCCGAAGCAATGACATAATACGCCGGCACAGCGTATTCCACCAGCTTTAAGTCAAATTCCTCCACGATTGCTCCCTTTTCCCGAAGTACATCTGCCGCCTTAAGGACAACCTCTTTCACCTGGTTATCCAGTCCTTTCCCCAGATAGTCTGCCGGTATTCCAATGCGCATGCCCTTTACATCCTCTCGTAATGCCGATGTAAAATCATAACTTTCCCTGAGGACGGACGTACTGTCTTTTTTGTCATAAGAGGCCACGGTCTCCAGAATGGCTGCACAGTCAGATACATCCTTTGCTACCGGACCGATTTGATCCAGTGAGGAACCATAGGCGATCAATCCATATCTGGAAACAGTTCCGTAAGTGGGTTTTAGCCCCGTAACTCCGCAGTACGAACTTGGCTGGCGTATAGATCCCCCCGTATCCGAACCAAGTGCGAAGAAACATTCCTCTGCTGACACTGCTGCACAGGACCCTCCCGAGGAACCTCCCGGAACATGCCGGATATTCCAGGGATTTCTGGTAACGCCAAATGCTGATGTCTCTGTGGTGCTTCCCATAGCAAACTCATCCATATTTGTTTTTCCCAAAACGATCACGCCTGCTTCTTCCAGGTTATAAATTGCCTGGGCAGAATATCCTGGAACAAAATTCTCCAACATCTTAGAACTGCATGTTGTGGGAATCCCTTTTGTGCAGATATTATCCTTTATGGCTGCCGGCACGCCCGCCAGAGGACCCTGCAGCCTTCCTGTACTAATCTCTTTTTGTACCTCATCTGCCCTTCGCAGTGCCCCTTCTCTATCCACAGATACATAGGCATGCACCTTATCTTCTATTTCTCTGATCTGCGCCAGCGATGCACAAACGGCTTCTTTTACAGATATTTCTTTTTTCTTAATCTTCTTTCCCAGTTCCAGGGCTGTCAGACTTTTTATACTCACCATAAAAATCTCCTCTCACTATAACGGACTTATCTTATTCCCGCGAGCAACGAGCCAAACGGACACGCTGGCGCGTCCATTTGGCGACT
>NZ_JAWYAJ010000565.1:0-2481 GCF_034124845.1 Robinsoniella sp. | reverse complement strand
CTGACAATTCCTGAGGCGGGCAATGGTAAGGTGAATTGTACTTTTGTAGAAAAAATCACCCTTGCGGACAGCCTTTTAGATGGAAATGTCCGGGTTGCCTGGGAAAGTGACCGCACAGATATTATAGCAGCTGACGGAACGGTTACAAATCCGGAGGAAACAACGACGGTACATCTGACTGCCAGGCTGACCTGCGGATCTGAAAGTGCTGGTAAGAATTTTGATATTACGGTTATTCCGGCGGGAGATACGGAGTATGCGATGGTTGTAGATCCCTATGACGAGGGCGTGGAGATCAGCCAGCAGATGATCGGATTGTTCTTTGAGGATATCAATAGTGCGGCAGATGGCGGGTTGTATCCGGAAATGGTGAAAAACTATTCTTTTGAAAATTATTTTAATACCGTAAGTATCAGTGAACCGGAAAGAGGAAATCAGTACTCCTATAAACTTCACTGGGTAAGTGACCGGGACGATGGATTTGTGGTATCCAAAGAAGGCGGATTAAACGATAAAAATACCAATTATGCTGTAATTACAGGGGATATGATTCTGAAAAACGGCGGATTTGCGCCGATGAACAATCCCAATTCCGCTGCGATGCCAATAGTAAAAGGGGAATCTTTTGATTTTTCTGTCTGGACAAAGGCAGACAGCGACTATACGGGAACACTAAAAGTAAAAGTAGTCAGTGAAGCCGGGAAAGATCTCACGGAAGAAGCGGTAATTGAACTGATAAATGACGGGACCTGGCAGAAGGCAACGGCTGTACTGGAAGGGATGAAGACTCAGAAAGGAAAACTGGTTCTTACGGTGAGCGGTGCCGGGAGTGATGGCGTGCTGAATATGGATATGGTTTCCTTAAGTCCCCAGGATACTTACGGCTATGGAGATACCAACTATGCCTATGGCAAGGGTATTAGAAAAGATTTGGTGGAAAAGCTTCAGGGACTGAATCCAAGCTTCATTCGCTTCCCGGGAGGCTGTATCATAGAAGGGAATTCCGGCAGAGACAGCTATTATAACTGGGAAAATTCCATTGGACCCTTAGAGGAGCGAAAAGCTATCGGAAACCATTGGACAAGTGATAATGGGTCTTATACCAATACCTATGGCTATATGCAGTCCTATGGGTTTGGCTATCATGAAATTTTGAAATTATGCGAAGATTTAGGAGCAGAGCCGTTCCCCATTTTAAGCGCGGGGGTTTTCTGCCAGTTTGCCAATGGTGACAATGCGCCGGCAGCACAGGGAGAGGAGCTGGATAAGTTTGCACAGCATGCCACCAATTTGATCGATTACTGCTGGGGCAGCGTAATAAGCAGTGATCCAACCCAGCGGGAATGGGCACAAAAACGAGTGGAGAATGGACACGAAGAAGCATTTAATCTGAATTATATCGGTATCGGAAATGAAAACTGGAGAGAAAAGTACCTGAATAATTTTGACTATATTAAAGATTACGTAGAAAACTATGTAAGCGCCAATTATCCGGGCAGAAAGATTACCATTATTTCTTCCGCGGGACCTGCAGCAGAGGATGAAAGCTACCGTTTTGCCTGGGACTGGCTGAATGAAAAAGATCCGGGAGAGACACTGGTGGATGAGCACTACTATCAGTCCAAAGAGTTCATGCTGAATTCCGATGACCGCTATGACTATTATGCCAGAAAGGAAGATGGTGGAAGTGATGTATTCCTTGGTGAATATGCAACTCATCTTCAGGATAACCGGAACAACAATTTAGAGTCGGCTATCTGCGATGCAGCCTATATGACCGGTATTGAAAGAAATGGCGATATTGTACGCCATGCATCCTACGCCCCGTTATTTGAGAAAATCGGCAGTACCAACTGGTCACAGAATATGATTCATTTTGATGAGTATGACAGCTTTGCTACGCCGAACTATTATACACAGCAGATGTTTGCCCAGAATTACGGCACCCGGGTAGTCCATACAACACTTGAAAAGAAGGGTGCAAATTACTCCCAGAATACCGGAAGCCCGATTATTGGAACCTGGTTGTCCGAAGGATATGTATCACATGTAAAAGTAACCAGAGAAGATGGGAAAGTTCTGTTAGACGATAGCTTTACTGCCAACGGAGCAGCAGGATCCAAATGGGAAGCAGTACCGGGCTCTACCGGAAGCTTCCGGATAGCAAACGGTAAACTCACCCTTACCCGGGGGAGCGGTATGAATGCAGTGTGGATACCGGAAGCGATTAATAATCCTGAGTGGCATGATTATGTTGTGGAAGCCACTGTGGTAAAAACCTCCGGAGAAGAAGGCTTCCTGGTAGGAGCTGGTGCAAAGGATACCGAAAATTATTTCTGGTACAATATCGGCGGGTGGAGCAATAAAATGACTGCGGTAGAACGTGCCAGAAGCGGTCGTGGAAAAGTGGTCATTGGAAATAGCTTCTACAAAGATTTCAGCCCGGTTGCAGTGAATGATGAGATGAAGGTTACCTTTAAC
>NZ_JAWYAJ010000564.1:1538-3577 GCF_034124845.1 Robinsoniella sp. | reverse complement strand
GATCATACTCTTCATTTTTATGTTCACGCCCAGGGACAAGGAGAAAGCCAAAGATGACCAACCAACAGAAACGACTGCAGCTATGAAATATGTCGCCGGAGTCTATACCACTCCAATCACCCTGAATGACAATGCCATCGACGTAGAAGTCGTGGTAGACCAGGATCATATCAATTCTATTCGTCTGGTGAATTTAAGCGACACAGTAACGACGATGTTTCCACTTGTGCAGCCGGCACTGGAGGAAATCGCCACTCAGATATATGATACGCAGTCTACCGATGGCATTACATATTCTCAGGACAGTAAATATACTTCCCAGATATTGCTGGATGCCATTGACAGTGCTTTGGAAACAGCGCAGGTAAAAACGGAGGAAGAGTAATTTTGAGAAAACCGGGTATCTCTCCTAAAAGCAGGATTGCTTTTACTTTGAGATACCCGGTTTTCTTTTTTATATGTAACTATAGTTTGTTATGTATTATGGATTTTATTATTTTGTGACTGTCACACTGCACTTTAATAATTTTCCGTCTACTCTCACAGTAATTCGGGAACTGCCGGCTGATTTTCCGGTCACAACTCCCTTATTGGTAACCTCCGCTACCTTTCTGTTAGAAGTATTCCATTTCTTTTTAGAATTACTGCCTTTTACTCTTATTTGCTTAGACTCTCCAACTTTTAAGTTTAATTTGGTTAGTGTCATCCTGGGATCCACAATTTTTATATTGCATTTATCATTCGATCCGTATGCTTTTGCAGTAATGGTAACCTGTCCTGCCCTGCGGGCTACTACTTTCCCGCTTTTATAAACCTTTGCCAATTTTGAGTTAGAGCTTAGCCACTTGACTGTGTAGCCGCGTGCTCCGGATGCTTTAAACTGGAATGTGGTTCCTACCGCCATTTTCGTAGTTTTTCTCTTGATATTGATATTTGATGTAGGCTTTGGTGCTGGTTCTGTTGTCGGTTCTTGTGCCGGCTCAGTGGATGGTACCGAAGGTTCTGCACTGCCTCCGCCCGAATAAGGGCATACACCATTGGAATGCAGATGTGGGGGATTCCCTCCGCAGTGATAATGATAATATCCCAATCCGCTTACGTTGTTGTTGTCACGATGACCGCCACTGCCATCTGTTCTGCCGGAATGGGCAAATGCTGCATTTGAAAAACAAAGCGCCAGACATAACGCTATACATAGAATACGTCTGATTTTCTTCATAACTGATTTTCCTCCGTTGTACTTTATCGTATCACTTGTGATGGCATTATGATAACATATTTTTATGTGAATTACCAGTACTACAATGTATAAGTTCAGGTTATTAATATGGGGATACTAAGTAATACGCTTTGTATCAGCAAAACCCCCATATAATGCCTTTAACAAACCACATATAAACTTTTCCCTGCAGTATCAGAACCTATGGAATATGTCTCTATCCACACAAAAAAACCGGGAGGCCATTTCCTCCCGGTTCATAACAAATTCTTAAAATTCTACTGCTTTTCCGTCATAGATACATCTGAATAATTCTTCCATCTGCTTAGGATCAATTGCTCTTGGGTTGGAACCTGTACAAGCATCCCCTACAGCCAGTTCTGCAATTCCAGCGATCTTTTCATTAAATTCGTCTTCTTTAATTCCAAACTCTTTTAATGTCTTCGGAATGCTGAATTCTACATTTAATGCATCGATCTTTGCACACAGTGCTTTCATTAATTCTTCGTCTGTATCACCCTTCAGGCTGATTGATCTTGCGATCTCTGCATATCTCTTTAATGCTGCAGCATCTTTTGCATTATACTGGATAACGTATGGCAGATACATTGCATTTGCAAGTCCATGGGTAATATGTCCTGTACTGAATGCAGCACCTGTCTTGTGTGCCATGGAATGCACGATTCCAAGAAGCGCATTGGAGAATGCCATGCCAGCCAGACATTGTCCGTAATGCATCTGTTCTCTTGCAGCCATGTCTCCTTTATAGGATTCCGGAAGATATTCATTTACCATTGCAATTGCTTTTAATGCAAGTGGA
>NZ_JAWYAJ010000564.1:0-1528 GCF_034124845.1 Robinsoniella sp. | reverse complement strand
GTGTTAAAGCGTCCATACCTGTATATGCTGTTAAATGTGCCGGCATTGTTTCTGCTAATTCAGGATCCACGATCGCTACGTCCGGTGTGATATTGAAATCAGCCAGCGGATATTTGATACCTTTTGCATAATCTGTAATAACGGAGAATGCAGTAACCTCAGTAGCTGTTCCGGATGTGGAAGGAATCGCCAGGAATTTTGCTTTCTGTCTTAAAGTCGGGAAAGAAAATGGCTGGATAATTGCTTCAAATGTAGTATCCGGATATTCGTAGAATACCCACATTGCTTTTGCTGCGTCGATTGGAGAACCACCGCCCATTGCAATAATCCAGTCCGGTTCAAATTCTCTCATTGCTGCCGCGCCCTTCATTACAGTTTCAACAGATGGGTCCGGCTCAACATTTTCAAATAATTTTACTTCTATTCCTGCTTCTTTTAAGTAAGAAGTTACTTTGTCAACGAATCCGAATTTCTTCATAGAACCGCCGCCCAGAACCAGGATTGCTTTCTTTCCGTCCAATTGTTTTAAAAATTCAAGGGAACCTTTTCCCCAGTATAAATCTCTTGGTAATGTAAATCTGTTCATACGATAGTCCTCCATTATATTTAAATTAGATTAGAGCGTGTTTGAAAATTGATTTCTGACAGCTGTGTGCCTGAAATTTCAAGCAGGCTTTAATATGTACTTGATTCGTTTCCTATTATAGCATTGTTAAATAATTAACGCAACCCCTAATGGCGGATATCATAAAAATTTTATATTCTTATGTAAAATTGGTGCCCGCTGATGGCGGACACTACGTATCCCCCTTATGCAGTGCAACACTACTTGCGCAGATAAAAACAAATAAACGGAGGGACAAAATCCGCCCTCCGTCTACCTCTTATACTTTCTAAAATAAACCAGCTTACATCCGGTTTTGGATCATTCTTTCCCTGTTCCAATTATGAAAGATGGTCCAGATTTTCCAGCCAGATTCTGGCGCTGGCATCGCTTGGCATTCTCAGATCCCCTCTGGGGGACACCGCAACCGATCCCACTTTTGGTCCGTCCGGAAGACAGGAGCGCTTAAACTGCTGTGAGAAGAATCTGCGGTAAAAGGTTTTCATCCACTTTAATATCATTTCCTCATCGTAACTGCCTGCAAATGCTTTTTTCGCAATTCTAAATATTTTAGCCGGTTCATATCCAAACCGCAGTATATAATACAGGAAAAAATCATGCAGCTCATAAGGTCCCACCAGATCTTCTGTCTTCTGGGAAATTTCTCCATCCTTTGGCGGCAGTAGTTCCGGGCTTACCGGGGTATCCAGTACATCCAAAAGTGTCCGGCTTAATACTTCATCGCCGCAGGTATCCGCATAGTAGCGTACCAGGTGCCTTACCAGGGTCTTGGGAACGGAAGCATTGACTCCGTACATGGACATATGATCCCCATTGTAAGTTGCCCATCCAAGCGCCAGTTCGGACATATCTCCGGTACCGATCACAAGACCGCCGCATTGGTTGGCAATATCCATCAGTACC
>NZ_JAWYAJ010000563.1:0-5209 GCF_034124845.1 Robinsoniella sp. | reverse complement strand
AAATATACCGCAAAGTGGGGCGTGCAGATGACGGGAATGAATTTTCAAACACGCTTTAGCCCTTCACCGCACCGATCATAGCACCTTTGGCGAAATATTTCTGTGCAAATGGATAGATACACAGAATTGGCAGGGTAGTCACTACTACCGCAGCCATCTTCAGGGAATCTGAAGTGACGGTATTGGCGTTTTGCGCCAGTGCCTGAGAAACGGATGTGATCTCCTTTTGTGCAGCCATCGCTCTGGCCAGCATCTGCTGCAGTACGGTCTGAACCGGCCACATAGCGCTGGACTTCATATAGAACGCTCCTGCAAACCAGTCATTCCAGTGGTTTACGGCTGTGTACAACCCAACTACGGCGATTACAGGTTTACTTAAGGGAAGCATAATTCTTCCATAGATTCCGAAAAATCCGCAGCCATCCAGCTTTGCTGACTCTTCCAGGCTCTCCGGTATAGATTCAAAAAAGGTACGCATCATTAACAGGTAGGTAACGCTCACCAGTCCCGGTACCACATACACCCAAAATGAATCCAGCAGATGAAGGTTGTTGTATTGGATATACGTGGGGATCATACCACCTCCAAAGAGCATGGTAAATGTAATCAGCATGGTAATCACCTTATTTCCGGGGAGCATCTTTTCCCTTAGAGAAAATGCTGCCAGGGAAGTAACCGCCAGGCTGGCTGCTGTACCGATAAACGTTCTTGCAATGGTAATTACATATGCTTTCATGATACTTCCGTCTGCAAATACTTCTTTGTAATTGTCCAGGGTAAATAATCTGGGCCAGAAATACACGCCTCCTTTGGCTGCATCGGTTCCGTCATTTAATGACAATGCCACTACGTTCAGGCACGGAAGCACGATCAACAGGCATATGATAATAATGATCAGGTAAATGATTGCCTGTATAAACCGGTCCATTGGGTTTTTCTTGATTTTCTTTGCTACCTTTATAGTTTGTTTGTTTTCTCTGCCCATGCAATTCCTTTCCAGAGCGTGTTCGAAATTGCATGCTGCATTTTCAAATACGCTCTAATACTTTCTTGTGCCACCCCGCACTATTACAGCGTTGTAGTACTAGTAGTCCTTAAAATTAGCTGTAAAAATTAATTGCTGTTTTATCTTCTTCGTACAGCTTCTTCAGATAATCCTTAAACTTGTCGTTTCCAGCCGACTTTAACTGTGCACGGAAGGATTCAACGATAGATTTCACTTCTGCATCATCCTTTGCAAAAAATGCCTGGGTTAATACTTCTTTATAGTTTAACAGATCCATCTGTGCTTTTACGTCTTCCATTCCTTCTGCGGACAGATATGCCGTTGCATCAAGACCTTCGATCAATTTCTTCTCTCTGGGGTATTCCTTTGCCACTTCCACCGAACGTTCAAAGGTTGTACTGGAAGATGCGCCAGGACGGCTCTCTCCGAAGTTATCCATAGGATTCAAATTGGTTAATACAAAATCAAAAAATTCCAGTCCGCTTCCGCCCATTCCGGCACCTACATGGTTTACCAGCCAGTCGGTATCACCTTCATTTAACTTTTGTGCCACTTCATCTGTCAGCTTTGGTTTTCCGTCTTCCATATTGTAGGAAACGCCTTCCACACCGTACTGGCAGAGGAGCGTTCCTTCTTTTGTAGACAGGTAGTCAAAGAACTTAAAGATTTCTTCCGGATTTTCAGCATCTGCAGATATCGCCCATGCACCATTTGCGGTCTTTCCATGGGTTACTTTCTTGTTATCACCCTGGATGTCATTTAACGGTCCAAGGGGTACCCAGTCATCTGATCCGTAGATAATTTCCTGATAGTTATGGACATCGCCGATAATTGCGGAATTATGTGTCTTGGATACTTCTTCCGCCCGGGTACTGTCCATGGTGAAGAATTCCGGATTCATCAGCCCTTCGTTTAATAATTTTCGTACGTAATTGATTTTATCGTATACATGATCTGTTTCTGCTTCATGCATGACATTTCCATTTTCGTCCAGGTTATAGCCATCGCTTACCCCCCAGTCCAGGCCTGCAATATCAAATTTCAATGCATCTACCGAACCGCCCCAGAACTTGGGTCCCAGAGGCCATACATCATTGCCGTTATCATCTTTGAATCCGCCCTGCTTAATTTTTACAAGCAGATCATAAAACTGTTCCGGAGTGCGGATTTCCCTTGGATCAATTTTCAACTCATCTGCAATTTTTTTCTGGATATAAGGCCCTCCCAGATATTCATTTTCCGGAATGTACTCCAGGGAACGGTCAATTTCATCGATTCCAAGGTGCATTAAATATACGGCGCCATTGAAATCATCACGAAATACAATGTTTTTCTTAGAATCATGGGGCAGATAATCATCTTCATAATATTTGGAATATACTTTGGAGTTTTTCATAACCTCGGATACATCTGCAAACATACCTTCTTTTGCTGCTTTTAACAGCAACGGAAATTCCGGTCTGGTGGAGTCATTTAAATACGTAACAATTACATCCGGAATGGTGCCTGCCGCCAGCTGGGAAGCCAGGACTTTTGCATCGCTGTCACCGGGGGTATACTGTATATTTAATTTAATACCGGTTCTTTTGGTAAGTTCCTGCATTACCGGCGTGCTGTTAATATCTTCCGGTAAGGTATACCCGATATCATCCACATATACCTGAACATTAATGGTCCGGTCTGCAATCCAGGTATCCGGTTTGTCAGCAGCGGTTTCTTCTTTGGAATCCGCCGTTTTATTTTCTGCATTCTTTGTGGTTTCTTTTGCACAGCCTGCCAGCAGCCCTGCCGCCATGGTTCCTGCCATCATTACCGCCAGTATTTTTGTTGCCAGTTTCTTTTTCATATCAACAAATCCTCCTTTTGAAAGCTTTTTATTAACTCCCGTTACCATAGTCCCACTTCCGTGGTCTTTTTACAGATCCGATTACAGATAATAACCATTACCAGTCCCACGATACCCTGTATCAGTCCAATTGCCGTGGCATAACCAAACTGTCCGCCCTGTAATCCCACACGTACTACATAGGTATCCAGAGTGTCCGCCAACGCCATATTTCCAGGCGTTCTTAACAGATAAATCTGTTCAAATCCCGAGGAAAGAAGTCCGCCGATTCCCATGATAAACAGCAATCCAATGGTTCCCCGGATACTTGGAAGTGTAATGTGCCACATTTTCTTAAGCTTGGAACAGCCATCCATCTCTGCCGCCTCATACAATGCAAGATCCACACTGCTGATTGCCGCCAGATAGATAATGGAATCCCATCCGATATTCCTCCACAAGTCCATGGAAAATAAGATTTTGAAGAAATACTTTGCCTCCATCAGGAAAAAGGTGCTTCCATCCCCGCCCATCTGGGAGATTATCTGATTTAATACTCCGGTATTAGGCGCCAGTATTCTCTGCAGCATGGTTACGATAATAACCGATGATAAGAAATGAGGCAGATAGGTGATGGTCTGGGTAACCTTTTTAAATTTCAGACTGCGGATTTCATTGAGCAGAAGTGCAAGAATGATTGCAAATGGAAACTCCAGAATGCACTTAATCGCACCAACACTCAAGGTATTGCGGATCAGCCTGAAACAGTCATAGCTTTTGAAAAAGGATTCAAAGTAGCGGAACCCTACCCAGGGGCTGCCCCAGATTCCTTTTCGAAACGAATAGTCCTTGAAAGCCAGAACACTTCCTGCCATTGGAACGTAGCAGATTAATATGTAATAAATGATACATGGCAGCAGCATCAGGTACAGGGGCCAGAATCTCATCAGACGCTTTCCAAGCGGTGCCTTGACCGGCCTTTGCCTGACTGGCTTTTGCTTTTCGGACTTTCTTACAGCAGCAGTTTGCATTTGTTCCTCCTCCTTTTATTTGATGAAATTATTATAAATAATTTCCTGTATTTCCCACAATGGACAAAACATTTTTATTTAGTGTACATTTCTACACACAGCGGATAATGATCCGACAGGTAAACTCCGTCATGACAGTCCGTCCATTTTTCTATTCCACAGCTGCATAGCTTATCTTCTGCAAAGATATAGTCAATTTTTTCAGGCTGGGCAAGCTTCCCATAATCATGAAAAGTCCCCCCTGCCAGTGCTGCCATATCCCGGAGTCCCGGGTATTCTTTCATGGTCTGCATCTCCTGGGAATCCGGAAAGGCATTAAAATCTCCCGCCAGAATAACCGGGATATCGGGAAAGCCTTTCTCCTCCCTTAACTTCTGTAAGATCTGGCGCAGTCCCAATGTCCGTGCCAGGGTTCCTTCATGGTCCAGATGTACATTTATAATCCGGAACAGTTCTCTTGTCTGGAGATTCTGAAGCACTGCCTCTGTACATGCCCGGGGGCAGATGCTCTGCTGGGGATAGCGGCTTCCAGGCTGTGACGGTGTCTTGGAAAGCCAGAAAGTTTCCATGGAGATCAGATTATACTTTCCCTTCTGGTACGCAATGGTGGTCTGTTCATCTTCCAAAGTGCTGCTTCGCCCGCACCCGATCAGGTAATAATCTGTCAGGTTTTCTTTTAACCAGAGGGCAACATGGGGCAATACCTCCTGAAAACAGATTACATGGGGCTGCTCCTGGGCTATTTTCTTTAAAATCAACGGCTTTCTGGCAGAAAAACAATTTATGCCATCCTGATTGTAATCACATCTTATATTAAATGCAGCCAATTTAATCATCCTTCATCCCTCACCCTTTCCGGTTTGTGCTGAGGCGGATTTTTTACAACGCTTTCGTCTTCCTGGCATACGTAGGTTTCAAATCCATCAAGATCATCTTCCCGAAGAATAAAGATTCTTGCCCCTCTTTGCAGTCCCTCTTTCCCATAGCCTCCGTAGCCGCTTGCCCTTCCGTAGCCCAGAACAATGCCATACATCTTTCCCCAGAAGTCGTTAGCATGGTCATGACCTGCAAACAGCCCCCTGGTATGCCCTTCCTCCAGCATTGCCGTAAAAAATCCAGAATTGATACGCGGGCAGCCAATGCCCTCATTTTTCTCTCCATAGCAGACTTCCATATCCCATAATTCATGAAACTCTGGTATTGCCATATGTAAAAAGGTGAGTGCCGAAAATGCTTCGCCCGGATTATTTCGTTCATACTCTTTCATCATTTCCTGGTACCAGCTTATTTGTTTTTTCCCCAGATAAGCATAATCCCCAACCTGGGGCATTGGGTTATAATCTCCGG
>NZ_JAWYAJ010000562.1:0-14103 GCF_034124845.1 Robinsoniella sp. | reverse complement strand
AATACCATATGCCGATCCGGATAATAATGCTCACTGCGAAAGGTGATATTACCGATGAAATTGCCGGACTTACTTACGGAGCAGATGACTATATCCGCAAACCCTTTGAACCAAGGATCCTGCTCCTTCGGATCGAGAAACTATTTCAGTTAGGGAAACTGCTTACCTGCGGCAGCCTGACACTAAATCCTGACACCAATATTGTGAAAATCCTGCAGGAAGAAATAAAGCTTACCAAAAAAGAATACGATCTACTTTACACCTTCTTCCTGAACCAGGGTATGATATTGTCCAGGGAACAACTGCTTTCCAGCGTCTGGGGAATGGATTACTATGGTGATGAACGCACTTTAGATACCCATATCCGCAGGCTGCGCCATAAAATAGGAGAAAAATATATCACGACCCACATCGGTATCGGATACATGTTGGAGAATCCAAATGAGTAAATTGGCGAAAAAGTTTTTACTGAGTATTTCAGCAGTACTGGTTGTAGTTGTCTTCATATCAGTTGTTGTTAATTCTCAGTTTATCGGAAGATATTATTTATATGAGAGAAAAGCCGAGATGAATGAAATATGCGATGCCCTTATAAACAGTGCAGATTCTTTGGACGAAGCAATTGCCGAAATGGAAGAATCCAGGGATGTGGTGATTGCAAGGGTAGACAATACCACTGATATCGATGTATTAAACGAACGGCTGCGCAGCGCCTTCCTTGATAAAGGCCTGGGATTAGACCGCTACTGGCTATGGGACCAGGATTATCTGAATACAATGGCAAAGGGAAGACAGCTGAGAATCTACAACCAGGCAAAATTACATTACAGTATACTGGTTGAGTATCTGAATTTAAATGAAACATTTGCAGGCGTTGCCATCATTATCCCAAATATCAGCGAGATCGTATCCCTGATCAACGTCATTACCCTGTGTATATTTCTTGCAGCTGTTATCATTATGATGATTCTCATCTATTTTCTGGTAAAAAAAATAACCACTCCCCTTTCGGGAATCAGTGCGCTGACAAAAGATATCTCCAACCAAAAATTCAGCCAAATTGAAATCAAAACGAATGACGAGCTGGAAGACCTTGCCTGCAGCATCAATGATATGAGCCGCAAATTAAAAGAGTCCCAGGACGCGCTTATTGAAAAGAACCGACAGATGGAAGCACTTCTTGGAAACGTCTCCCATGACCTGAAGACACCGGTTGCCCTGATTAAGGCATATACCTGCGGTATAAAAGATGGCATTGACGATGGTACTTTCCTGGATACTGTGATCCGGCAGAATGAAAAAATGGAGCGGCTTATCGAAGGTCTGCTTGACTTATCCCGTATCCGGCAAAAAGAATATCCCAAAGAACCTGTGGCAGTCAGCAGCATCCTCACTGAGATGGCAGAAGAATATCAGTTAGAACTGGAAAACAGACAGATCAACCTTCAGACAGAAATTCTGCCTGATGCCGTAATAAGCGCAAGTCCCGAAGGAATGACTGCTATATTATCCAACCTGATCTCCAACGCTGTGAAATATACCTATGACGGAAATATAAAAATCCGTCTGTATGAGGAATGCAGCAGGTATGTGTTTGAGATCTCCAACGGCGTAGCACCCAATCACAACATCCTTTTAGAACGCATATGGGATCCTTTCTACGTAGCTGAAAAATCCCGGAATAAGGAATTGTCCGGCACCGGACTGGGCCTGTCTATAGTAAGTGCCGCTGCCCAGAAGCAGGGATTTGCATGCAGCTGCAGGATTCAGAATGAAGAGATTATTTTTACGGTACGTTTTTAGAGTTTGATTTGGAATTGCCTTCAAATATGTTCAGACCTAAAAGTGAGCACTTTTTATTAAGACACCCCAGATCATATCTGCTATAATTATAAATCATAGCCATCACGAAGGGGGGCATTACTATGAGTGAAAAAAACGATATCGTTATGGAAATTGTATCCTATATTGAATCCCATCTGCAGGAGAAGATCCTACTTGACGATATAGCGCAGAATATGAATTATTCAAAATACTACCTGAACCGCATATTTTCCAGTGTGGTGGGCTGCACGATGCACAAATATATCCAGAGACGCAGACTGACTGAGGCTGCCAGACTTTTGGCAGAGACTGAAATCCCCATTTCAGAGATATCCAATAAAGCCTGCTATGATTCCCAGCAGGCTTTTACACTGGCATTCCGTCAGTTTTACCAATGTACACCCCAGACTTGCCGCAGCCTTCGCTTCTTTACACCCAGACAGGAACCATTTGTACTCATCCACGAAATTTGTCCTGCAATTCATGTATTTGCCACCAATACCTCTCAAGGATGCAGAACAATTACAAACTATTGTATGCAGATGGCACAGTTAAGGAGGATTGCAGCATGATTATACCCTATGTAGTGGAACAGACCAGCCATGGTGAACGGAGCTTTGACATTTATTCCCGTCTTTTGAATGACCGTATTATATTTCTGGGTGAAGAAGTCACCGATGCTTCCGCCAGCCTGATCACCAGTCAGCTATTGTACCTGGAGGGGCAGGATCCGAATAAGGATATCCAGCTCTATATAAACAGCCCGGGCGGTTCCGTATCTGCGGGATTTGCCATCTACGATACCATGAATTATATTAAATGTGATGTTTCCACCATCTGTATCGGACTTGCCGCAAGCTTTGGTTCATTTTTATTGGCGGGCGGCGCAAAGGGCAAGCGCTTTGCCCTGCCAAATTCTGAAATTATGATACATCAGCCTTCCTCAGGAGGTATTAAGGGCCAGACAAGTGACATTAAAATCCTTTCGGACTATATGCAGAATAGTAAACGGCGCCTTAACCGAATTCTGGCTGAAAATACCGGACACACCATAGACGAAATTGAACGTGACACAGACCGGGATAATTTTATGAGCGCAGAGAAGGCAAAAGACTATGGCATCATTGATCACGTATACGTCAGCCGGGCGTGCAGATGACGGGGATGTATTTCCATAAACCCGAGGGCTTCTGAAGAAATATAGAATATAAAAATGTGAAGAAAATCATAAGATTTCTCTTAAAGTATTGATTTTGGGCAATGATAAGACTAAGATCTTATTAAAACCAGTAACAGATCAAAGGAGATTGAATTATGCCAGGATTTACTTTACATTACCTATTTGGAGTGGAAACTTATGGGATGCTTTCCCCGGGCATCCTGCAAACTACCATTCATGACCATTCTGCCGCATACTGTCTTGGACTTCAGGGTCCGGATATATTCTTTTACTATCCGGTATCTTACCTGAAAAAAGAGAATATCGGCGGGGTTATGCATGAAGAACACGCAAAGGAACTCTTTCAGACAATGTTGGATTATCGGGAACATCTGAAAGAGGAAGAAGAAAAAAATATTATAACAGCTTATTTAGCAGGATTTCTCGGTCATTACACTTTGGATGGACTGTTTCATCCTTTTGTATATGCCAGAACCGATTACCGGACAGGTGAAAAAAACGATAACCAGTATTATGCAAGGCATTTCGAACTGGAATCCTGCTTTGATATTTTATATCTGGAGAAGAAAAAAGGATTGAAGCCAGGCCAATTTTATCAGTCCCGTACCATTGCCCTTTCAAATGCTGAACAGACTGCCATATCGTCTCTGATCAGCCAGGTTTCCCGAAAGGTCTACAAACAGAACTATTCCCCCAAAAATATCTCACACGCCATATCCTGTATGCGGATCGGAACCTCTCTGCTCCATGATTCTACCGGTCTGAAAAAGAAGTTTTACCGCTGGTTTGAGACCCACACTTTTGGATATGAATGGCTCTCACCCATGATACAGACACCCCATGAGATGGACAAAGCCAAAGTTCTGAATGAACATAAGGAATCCTGGGAAAATCCCTGGGACACCAGTCTGATTTCCCAGGATTCCGTAGAAGATCTTTTTAATAAAGCCCTCAGTGCATATCATAAAACATTAATTCTGCTGGAACACAAAATTAGCAGCATACCTGGCAGCCAGGAGCGTCTCCTTGCCAATATCGGTAACCGTTCCTTTCACAGCGGCCTGGAAAATGAATGATATATAAACAATGCAGAAGTGGGATGCCTAAACTGCATCCCACTTTTTCATTATATTAAGCCCATTTACGAACCTGCTCCACCAATTCCCCAATACTGCTCTGATCTGTAAAATCCACAGTTTTTCCGTAAGTTGCCAGAAACTCTCTGTCTTCTGCTGTCTTCTCGCTTTCCGTTTTTTTTGCAATCATATTATTCATCATCTTCATCATGATTTTATGTACCGTTGTCAATTTGCTATAATCCATATTTCCCCGAAAATGATAGATCACCGCCTGGTTCATCAGTTCTTCTTGTAAAGATTTCTTCATCTCCTGACGAATATGTTTTACATTCTCCTCAATTTTGGTATTCGCAAGACCACAGGTAAACAGAACAATCTTTTTCTCTTTTATCTTCTCATAATTTTTTCCAATCAGTGAAATTCCTGCGATACCTCCGGCATAAATTCCGCCGCCATAGATAATGGTATCATATTCCATCATTTTTTCTGCTGACATCTTCCCCTTTTCAAATATATCCCCATGCAGAGCATCTGCAATCCATTCTGCATATTTTTTAACAGCTCCATATTTAGACTGATATATTACGACTATTTTACTCATAATCCTTCTCCTTTTCTGACACTGTTTTATATCTAATCTTTCCTAAAAATGCATCAAAAGCGGCATCCAGCATGCTGTGTATCTCCACATCCTCCAGCTGAACCGAATTCGTTACTAACATAGAAGAAATTCCATGGGTATAGATCAGCATATTCAGGTGCAGTGCTTTTGCTTGATCCTGCGTGATCTGATATACCTCTGCAATTTGCTCCGTAACCTTTTTATTACTGCGTTTTTCATAAATATCCTCAAAGCTGTTCAGACTATCCTGTTTCATCATAAACAGCAGCCAAAATAAATGCGGCTCCTCCCTGGCGAATTGAATCTGGGCATAACCCACACTCCGAAAGGATTTCTCCACCCGGGCAGTTCTGGTAATAAAGTCACCGTAAAACAGCACCGCTCTATGAAACAGATCTCGTTTTAATTCCTCCATATTTCTGTAATAACTATAGATTGGCTGTACCGAACAGCCGATCCTCTCTGCAATCTCTTTTGTTATGACATGTTCAAAGCCCTGCTCTCTGGTTAGTGTAAGAGCTGTATCCAGTATCATTTCTTTTGTTATTCTCTGTTTTGGCATGTTTTCCTCCTCTGGCAGTTTCTTGTTATCAGATAAATAATGTATAGAACCATCCCATCCGGCAAACCAGCTTATATAACCGCTTTTATATAATTTATTGTATATAATACTCTTTATATAAACGTCATTATATATTGTTTAGGGCTTTCTGTCAACAATAATCATTTTTCCTCTTTATATTTCTCAACCTGAAAGTCATTCCTGATAATAGAAGACACCCCAGGCGGCGGATCAACCTTCATCCTGAAATGCCCTGCAACTTAAAAAACGGGAACGGTAGGCATCTGTAAAAGACTGCCCACCGATTCCCATTTCATTTATAAGCTTGATTATGTTTGAAAATTGTTCTACCGCTCCGTAATACTGATAGATTCAATTGCCACGCTGCCGCCACGCACTACTTCAATTGCAGAAAACTCTTTAGCGGCAAGTTTTACCAGATCGTTATTTCGTTCCTCCGTCTGCACACATTCCAGAACCAGACGGTCTTTATTTATGTCCACTACCTTCACGCCGAAGACTTCCGCCATGCGAAAGACTTCATTTTTGTCCTGCTCACTGGCTGTATGGATTTTCAGGTACATCAGTTCCTTCATATGAATGGGAACATTTGTAAAATCAACAACTTTAATAACCTCTACACACCGGTTCAGCTGTTTCTTAATCTGCTCGAAGGTCGCATCGTTGCTGTCTACGCAGATGGTCATTCTGGATACGGTATTATCTTCCGTTTCCCCCACCGTGAGGCTGTGCAGATTATAAGATTTTCCGGAAAACAGCCCTGATATTCTTGCCAGCACACCTACATCATTTTCCACATATAAGGATATCCATCTTTTTTTCATTTAAATTTTCCTCCTTTAACATTCCATTACCATATCGTGAATTGCATTTCCACCGGGTACCATAGGGAGTACCAGCTCATCCCGCTCAATAATAAATTCTATTATAGTAGGACTGTTCCTGTTTTTTTCCGCCTCAATAAATGCTGCCACGATATCATTCTCATCAAATACACGGATTCCTTTAGCACCGTAACTGTCCGCCAGTTTAACAAAATCCGGTGAGTATACGGGACATCCGTTTGTCTTGCAGCCCTCACAGCTGCTTCCACAGCTTCTTCTTCGTTTCATGCAGGTACTTGCATAGCGTTTGTCATAAAATAACTGCTGCCACTGGCGTACCATTCCCAGATAACTGTTGTTGAAAATGCAGATGGTAAGGGGTATTTCACAAGTTACTGCAGTCGCCAGTTCCTGTATATTCATCTGAATGCCGCCATCTCCTGACACGCAGATTACCTGTCTGTCCGGGTTCCCAAGCTTCGCCCCTATTGCTGCGGGCAGCCCGTATCCCATAGTGCCTAATCCACCGGAGGTTAAAAGCTTCGTCTGTTCGTTCATTTCCAGAAACTGCGTTACCCACATCTGGTGCTGTCCAACATCTGTTACCACGATTCCATCTCTGCACTGCTTATTCATAACATCTAAGATCTTATCCGGTGACAATCCTTTGTGCACACTTCTGGCAATGGGATAAGCTTCTTTCCATTCCCGGATTCGTGCTGTCCAAGCTGTTCTTTCGCAATCCTCAGCTTTTTCCAGCATCGCTTCCATTGCTAATCTGGCATCTGCAACGATAGGAACATCCACGTGAATATTTCTGGAAATGGAAGCCGCTTCTATATCCACATGGATAATTGTCGCTTCCGGTGCAAACTCACTGATCTTCCCTGTAATCCGGTCATTGAAACGGGTTCCAATGGAAAATAACAGATCGCACTCACTGATTGCCATATTGGAAGCGTAGGAGCCGTGCATTCCGATATTTCCAACGTAGTAGTCATGATCCGTGGGAATGGAGCCCTTCCCCATTATCGTCGTAATTACCGGAACATGAACCTTTTCCACCAATTCTTTCAATGCCTTTTGCGCACCTGCAATCGGAACTCCGCCGCCAATTAAAAATACTGGCCTTTCGGCACTTTTTAACATCTCCAGCGCCTTTTTAATCTGTCCTTTGTGAACGGTTAAATTGGGCTTATATCCCCTGATCGAAACCGGCTCATCAAAATTGTCCTGGAACAGCTCATTTTGAATATCCTTTGGAAAATCCACCACTACCGGCCCCGGTTTTCCGGTTCTTGCTATATAAAAAGCCTCTTTTATAATCCGTACCAGATCCTTTCTTTCCCGAACCGTTACCGCATATTTGCAGATACTTCTGGTTATTCCTACGATATCAACTTCCTGAAAAGCATCATTTCCAATTAAATGGGTGGGTACCTGGCCGGTAAAGCATACCAGCGGCACACTGTCATAGTTCGCCGTAGCAATACCGGTAACCAGATTTGTAGCCCCCGGACCGCTGGTAACCAGGCATACTCCAACCTTTCCCGTAGACCTTGCATAACCATCTGCGGCATGGATCAGCCCCTGCTCATGTCTTGGAAGAATTACTTCAATGTCATTCTGGTCATAAAGGGCATCAAAAATATCAATTGCATAACCGCCCGGATAACCAAATAACAGATCAACTCCTTCCCGTTTTAATGCTTCAATAAAAGCCTGCGTTCCTTTTCTTTCCATTGTATTTCCTCCTTTACAAAATCCATTATTGTTCTCCGCTTCCGCTCCTGTCGCTGCCCGCGGGAATAAAAAAGCCCTAAGCTAATAAAATTAGCTTAGGGCGAATACGCTGTGATCCGTGTTACCACCTAAATTCAAAGAATAATCTTTGCACTCTGTCAATACGGATAATCCTCTACTGACATGATAACTTCTCATTTCAGTACGGAAAAATCGATACTGCTTTCCCTGTAACGGTGGAAAATTCCGTTGAAGCCTACTTAGGTAATCCTGTTCAGTCCACTGCTCAAAGGCTACTTCCATACTTCCTTGTTAAAGATTCGCACCAACCATCTTTTCTCTGGAACTTCGGTGAGTATGTACTCCTCCTCATCACTGCATTTGTCATTTTATATTATATGCATTTCTGATATTTTTTATTATAACTTTGATACTCCCGAATTGTCAATAGTTTTTTTCGGACTTTACTCAAACATTTGAGCTGCATTCTGAAGTTCTGTTATTATTTCAATATGCTGCGGGCACTGAGCCTCACAAGCTCCGCATTGCAGGCAATCCGATGCCTTACTGCAGCCGCCTGTTACAAAACCATATTCATTTTTTGCATCTTCCAGATTTTTAAAGGTAGCATTTTTATTCATTGCCTTGAAGATTTCCGGAATCGGAATCTGCTGTGGACAGACTTCCATACAGTACTGGCAGTTTGTACATGGAATAAGCGGCATATTTTTAAGCTTGTCAGTAACATCATCAATGACCTTCTGATCTTCATCTGTGATTTTTTCAAACTCCGCCATGAAGCTTAAATTATCTTCCATCTGTTCCATATTTGACATTCCGCTTAATACTGTGATGACGCCTTCCAGGGAGGCCGCAAAACGCAGTGCCCAGGATGCAACGGAATGATCCGGTCTTGCTTTTTTAAATATTTCATCCAGTTCAGGTGTCAATGCTGCCAGTGTTCCGCCTTTAACCGGCTCCATAATGATTACCGGCTTGTTATGTTTTCTTGCCACATCATAACATTTCTTTGCCTGTATAATGCTGTCATCCCAATCACAATAATTAATCTGAAGCTGTACAAATTCTGCATCCGGATGTTTTTGCAGTATTTCATCCAGGCAGTCAGCTGTATCATGGAAAGAAAATCCATAATGTTTGATCAGACCTTTTTCTTTTTGTTCTTTAATAAATTCCCAGGTGTCATATTCATCGTACTTTAATGCCTTATTTCGGTCAATTGCATGCAGCAGATAGAAATCAAAATAGCCTGCACCGGTACGTTCTAACTGGGTGTTAAAGATTTTAGCCACATCTTCTTTTGCATTTACCAGCCAAACGGGAAGCTTTGTAGCGAGCTGGTAGCTGTCCCTGGGGTATCTGCTGGTTAACGAAGCTTTAACTGCTTCCTCGGAATGTCCATCCAGGTATGGATACGCTGTATCAAAATATGTAAATCCTTTTTCCATATACAGGTCTACCATTTTTTTCGTCTGCTCCACATCAATGGTGTTATCCTCCAGCATTGGAAGACGCATCATTCCAAACCCCAATTTTTTAATCTCTGATCCTAAAAATTTCTCACTCATTACGGAATCCTCCTATTTTATATTAGATCTACAGTTTCCTCATTATGTATCCCCACAGGTGCACCGGTATATTTCATTTAACGGCACCCCATGCTGCATTGCCAGTTTCTTTGCACTTTCATACTCCGGGTATATTCTTTCTTCTGCACCGACTGCAGCTATTTTTACTTCCAGTTCCCCATATTTTGTATGAAGTACATCTTTTTTCCTGGGCAAAACAGTGCGGTTCTCCAATCTTTTGCGCAAACCAATCGTTGTAGTATGCCTAAAGATTAATTCTTCCATTTTTCTCATATCAACCGGTGTACAAATTACAGTCATTCGGTATGCCGGCCTGTTTTTCTTCATAAATATTGGTGTAAAAAACACATCCAATGCCCCCTGTTCAAAAAGCCGCTCCATGACGTACCCCAGGTGTTCTCCGGTGCAGTCATCCAGATTGGTTTCCAGAACCATTACCGGATCCTCTTTATCCGTAAAATCCACGTCTGATTCCACATATTCGCCCAGGCTGACTTTAAGAAGATTGGGAATCTCTAAATCTTTCGTCCCCGCACCCCATCCGATCTTTCGGACGTTCATTTCTGGCATATTACCATAAGAAGATGCCAGTTCTGCGATGATTGCAGCACCGGTAGGTGTTACCAATTCTGTTTCAATGTCTATCTGTCTGGTTACCGCACCACTGTCTGCAAAAATCTCAGAAACAGCCGGTACCGGAACCGCCAGTTTTCCATGCTGGCACTTCACAAATCCTCTGCCGTCCTGAATTACAGAAGCACACACCATATCCGGGCGGAGCATATCCATTAAAATTGCGGTTCCAACAATGTCCACTATAGAATCCACTGCCCCTACTTCGTGAAAATGCACTTCTTCCAGTTTCCTGTTATGTACTTTTCCTTCCGCCTTTGCCACACGCAGAAAAATACGCTTTGCCAGATCCTTTGCTCCTGGCGCAATCCCGCTTGCATCAATTATGCGGTTAATGTCTGTTAAGTTTCGATGTTCATGAAAATGCTCCTTGGAATCATGGTGATGTTCATGAGGTATTTGATGTAAATGTTCTCCATGGCTCTCATATTCTAAATGACGGGTATGCTCTCCATGATGATTATGTCCTTCAAAGTGTTCGCGTTCTCCATCATGGTTATCCGCTCCATAGGATTTATGCTCTCCAGCATGATGATGCACTCCATGGTGTTCGCGTCCTCCATCATGTTCTTCTTCACCATAACATCCATCCGCCAGATGTACTTTCACATAATTACCTGTAATCCCGTTTTTTACCGCTTTATCGAAACTGATCTTATATCCGTCCACATGTAACTTTTCCAATTCATTCAGAAAAGTCTGCCGGTCCAGCCCCAGATCCAGCAGTGCTCCAAGAGTCATATCTCCGCTAATTCCTGAAAAACAGTCGAAGAACAATATTTTTTTCTTCTGCATTTATTCTTTTCCTCCCAGACTATTTATACTGTGTGCCATATAGCCTGCTCCGAAACCATTATCTATATTAACCACGCTGATTCCGCTGGCACAGCTGTTCAGCATCGCCAGCAGAGGCGCAACACCGCCGAAGTTTGCTCCGTATCCCACAGACGTAGGCACCGCAATAACAGGTTTATCCGTCAATCCACCCACAACAGAAGCAAGCGCCCCTTCCATTCCGGCAACTGCGATTACCACATTCGCTCTGGTTATCACGTCCAGTTTTGACAAAAGCCTGTGTATCCCTGCGACGCCCACATCGTAGATTTCTTCTACGTGGTTTCCCAGAAAACGTGCTGTAATGGCAGCCTCCCTGGCAACCGGCAGATCAGATGTTCCTGCACATGCCACTGCCACAATCCCTTTATTCATAGCTACAGGTTCCCGATTATACTGGATAATCCGGGCATCTGCTTCATATTCTATTTCCGGGCATATCTTTTTAACTGCCTCATATTTTTCTGCAGAACATCTCGTGCCAAGTATGTTCATAACCTGATGTGAAATCATATTTTCCACGATTCCAGCAACCTGTTCCCTGGTTTTTCCTTCACAGTAGATCACCTCGGAAACACCCGTCCTGATCTTTCTCTGATAATCAATCATCGCATATCCCAGGTCATCAAAAGTTTCTGCTTTCATCCTATTTTCTGCTTCGGCAACAGAAATTTCATGAGCATTTAACTTTTCTAATATTTCTTTTACTTCCACGTCTCCACCAACTTTCCACTCACATGTATCCGAAACATTCCCTCGCAGCTTTTCTAAGCTATTCGAATAAATTTTTTATGCTTTTTGTTATACATCAAAACTTCCGCTGCGGAAGCCTTCCAAATCCAAAGTGACATAATCAAATCCACACGCCTTAACTTTGCTTACAAAGTCCGTATTTTCCAAAAGACATTGAAAATCCTCTTTTCCAACCTCAACCCGGGCAATTCTGTCGTGTACCCGAATCCTGCCAGAAAAAATACCAAGTTCCTTCAGACAGCGTTCCGCATCCTCTGCCTGTTTTAATTTTTCAGGAGTCAATCGGGTTCCATAGGGAAAACGTGATGCCAGACAGGCATTAGAGGGTTTATTCCAGGTAATAATCCCAAGTTCCCTGCTCGCATTCCTGATATCCTGTTTAGAAAATCCACACTCATATAAAAGTGAACAGATTCCCAGTTCTTCGGCAGCAGCAGCCCCCGGGCGGTATACCTTTGCATCATCCAGATTCTTTCCATCCAACACTACTTCATAACCATGTGTTTTTGCCGTTTCCATAATTTTTGACATTAAATTCTTTTTGCAAAAATAGCACCTTTTCTTATCGTTACCGGCAAATTCAGGCACTGTGAAAACATCCATAGCAAGAATTTCATACTGCACATCCCTGTCTTCCAGCAGTTGAACCGCTTCTTCATAATCCCCTTGTGCAAGCATGGCTCCGCTGCACAATACTGCAAGGACATTATTTTTTCCCAGGGTTTCTCTGGCTACTGACACCAGAAAATTAGAGTCTACGCCTCCGGAATATGCAATTGCCACTTTATTTAGTTCTATCAGCCTATTCTTCAATAATTCAAGTTTATCCATGTATGCAGTATGCCTTTCTTCTTTTTCCTATGTTTATACAAGTGCTCTATCGTTTCTGGATAGAGCACAAGTCTGTTTTTCTATAGATTAGCACTTAAAGTCTGCTTTAAGTCAAGTACTTTTTCATCAGAACTCTCATTTAAACTTTCCTTTGAACTTTCGTTGAACCTTTACTTCTATACTGTCCCTGCCATTCTTTTCATTATCTCGATCTGTCCCGCTGCAAATAACGCATTTTCTTTTGCCTCCTGCAAAGATGTAAGGAGTTTATCACATGCAGTTATGATATCATCATCCTGCTTTGGGGTATTAATGATTTCCCGGATATTTGTCCCCGGATCTATTGACAGCGCATTTAGCATTCTTAATATAGAAGAAAGGGAATAATTGGCACAGCGGAGAGAACGGATTATTTTTAGACGCTGCAAATCATCTGCCGAGTATACACGATATCCATTTTTCAGCCGCTTAACGGTAAAAAGTCCATTTAGTTCCCAATTTCGCAAAGTATCAATCGTAACATGAAGATAATGTGCCGTGTCCTTTCTTGTTAACAAAAAATCCTTGTTATTCGGTTCCGTTTCCATACTGGATAATAACTTATGGGTAATCTGAATTGCTTCTTCGGCATTACTGATCTCTATTTCCACTTGGTCTATATAGTGACGGGTTAATTCCGCCGCTTTCTCATAATCACCAGCCGCGGAAGTTTTTATTATGTCAACCGCCTTTTTACGTAAACCATTCTGCAGCATCTCCGTCTGAAGCGCAGCTCTGGCTAATTTGAACTGCTCCACATGCAGATCCGTAAACACACGGTAACCATTGCTTAATCTTTCCGGTTGTGGAATCAGTCTGCATTTCTCGTATAGGCGCACAGTATTTACATGTATATCAAACATTCTGGCGATATCCGCAGTCTTGTATGTGTTCATTTTCCTACACCTCCATTCTATTTCTTCATATTACGGCTGATTCCTTCAGCAAGCAAATACATTTATTCCCGCGGGCAACGAGCCAAACGGACACGCTGGCGCGTTCATTTGGCGACTGCCGGCTTTCGGCTTTCGGCTTTCGGCTTTCGGCTTTCTAGTGTAAAGGAGAGCGTACCGAAACGCAAGCTTCATAGCTAACAGCTCATAATTGTGCCAAAACGCTCCCGGTAGCGGAAACCGGATGCTTCTTTACCTCCTCCGGCGTTCCCTGAGCAACAATCTGTCCGCCATAACTACCTCCCTCCGGACCAAGATCCAGCACCCAGTCGGAAGATCGGATCACCTGGGGATTATGTTCTGCTGCAATCACGCTGCCGCCCATTTGAACCAGCTTTCTGAATACTTCGATCAAACGCTCCGTATCCTGAGGATGTAGTCCGCAGGTGGGTTCGTCAAACAGATATAATATCTGTCCGCCTGTCTGTTTGCACAATTCTTTTGCCAGTTTTAACCGCTGGGCTTCACCGCCGGAAAGCGTCACTGCAGATTGTCCCAGTCCAAGATAACCAAGTCCAACTTCCTGGAGAACTTTTAGCTTTTTCAATATATCATTTTCCTGTTCAAACAATACCGCAGCCTCATCAATACTCAG
>NZ_JAWYAJ010000561.1:0-1936 GCF_034124845.1 Robinsoniella sp. | reverse complement strand
TATTTCCAATATCGTTCTGAATGATCAGAACAGGCCGTATTCCCCCTTGTTCGGACCCTATTACCGGCCGCAGGTCCGCATAAAAAATATCTCCGCGTTTAATAATCACACATTTCACACTCCGATTCATACGTTATGGTTAATTAAAGATTAACTCTAGTATTTCCATATTCTTCATGAGTATGCATTTTTGTGTCTTATTCCTGCTGCAATGTACAACGCACACAATAAATTGCGTCATGCACACAGAATATTCGTACTATTCCATGTACATCTGACTTCTGCGGCAGGGATCAGATACTCCGCAGCCTGCTGCAGAGTACGTAACTTACCGGGCATTATTCGTCAAAATAGTCCCTTGTCAACACAATCTCCCCTTTGTGGACATAAATCCTGGGTATCCGTTTTCCAATATCACAGACAAATTCGTACGGAAAACGTCCGCAAATACTGCTTAAATCTTCTACCGGCAGGATTGCCCCCTCGCTCTCCCCAAAAAGCGTAACTTCATCCAATTCCCTTGCTTCATCAATATCACTGATATCCACCATAAACTGATCCATGCAGACTCTCCCCAAAATCGGCGCCTTTTTCCCATGGATCAAAACCCATCCCTTCCCTGACAGGCTGCGGGGATAACCATCTCCATATCCCACCGGAATCGTGGCTACCTTTGTTTTCTTCTCTGTTACAAAGGTACCACCATAACTGACAGGAATTCCTGCTTCTAATTCCTTTATGTAAACAATATGGCTCTTGAGCTGCATTACAGGTTTAAGCGGAACCTTTTCCTTCTTTACTTCTGAAGAAGGATATATTCCGTAAATACTGATACCCGGACGCACTGCATCCATATTCGCTTCCGGAAGATCGATAATCCCTGCACTGTTGCTGCAATGTTTCAGGGGTATCCGGATACCTGCTGCAGATAATTTCTCTAAAAAGTCCTGATAGCGGGCTAACTGCCCCCAGGCACTGGTCTTATCTGCTTCATCCGATCTGGCGAAGTGGGTAAACAGCCCTTCTATCTTAAGGTTTGGTAATTTTGCAATTTCCAGGATCACTTCTATACTCTCTTTTGTGTCTGTAAATCCAATTCTGCTCATCCCGGTATCCAATCCAAGATGAACCGTAACTGTCTTTCCCTGCCTGCCTGCTTCTTCTGACAGCGCTTTTGCAGTATCCCATTTAAATACTACAGGACGTATATCAAGCCTTACCAGCATCTCAAAATGTTCTTCAAATGTGTATCCCAGAATCAAGATTGGCTTTTGGATTTCATTTTTCCTGAGAATCTGAGCCTCTTCCGCAGTAGCAACAGCAAATCCCCAGATATAATCGTAATCTTCCACAAGCTTTGCCACCGGCACGGCGCCGTGTCCGTATCCGTCGGCTTTTACCACTGCAATCATTTTGGCTTTGGGATTCGTATTCGCCCTCATGTTTCTGAAATTTTCTTCCACGGCATCCAAGCTTATGACAGCACAGACCCTGCTATATTTCTGCATGTTCCTTTTCTCCTCTGATCAGTATTTCCTGCAAGCCTTTGATAATATCGGTCGCAAGCATGGCATAGCTTCCACATTTATCCCGCGCGGCATCACCTGCCAGACCATGGAGATACACTCCAAGTCTGGCCGCCTGTGTTTCCGGCATCTTCTGAGCCATTAAGCCTGCAATAATTCCCGTAAGTACATCTCCGGAACCACCTACCGCCATTCCGCTGTTTCCACTTTGGTTTACATAGATTTCCTGCCCGTCTGTTACAATTGTCCTGGCATCCTTCAGCACACAGATTACTCCATGTACGGATGCATAAGTACACGCTGTTTGAAATAGGTTATCCAGAACATCTTTTTTTTCTGCATGACAGAGTCTGCTCATTTCGCCCACATGAGGCGTCACCACTGCCGGACGTTTCCGTTCGTCCAAAGAC
>NZ_JAWYAJ010000560.1:0-2873 GCF_034124845.1 Robinsoniella sp. | reverse complement strand
CCACACCTGACACAGATATCAGGCACTATATATCGACGTATTTACGCCGGGTGGCACTATATTTATATATTTCTCTGATGTAACAATGATAACATATCATTATTACTCTTTCTTGTTGTTTTTTGATCTAAATATTGCAAATTTTGAACTTTTGCTGTATAGTTAGGAGAGGTTGCAGATTGCATTTCAAATTACAAATGGTTTTCTCGATTACAATTGGGTATTGCATCGATTACAATTGGGTGTTACATCCACTACAATTGGGCGTTATATCCATTACAATTGGGCGTTATATCCATAAAAATTGGGAGTTGCAACCATCAAAATTGAAATTCCAAAGAAGTTTTGAAATAAGAATTTTCCAAAAACAAAGCACGCTCCTGAGCGTCTTACAGCGATTATTAGAAGAGGTATGATCTATGAAAGAATATAGTTCCTGCAAAGCAGCGATTGAATCCTGTCTGGAGAATCAGTATTTCTCCATTGCCCATCTGTATAATGAAGAAAAACCAATGAAAATGCATATACATAACTGTTACGAGATCTATTTTTCTGTCTCGGGAGGCAAACAGTTTTTAATTGATAACCGATTTTATTCCATTCAGCCGGGAGATATTTTTTTTATCAACCAGTATGAGAGCCATCATCTGACCCAAATTGATTCTGAGGTCCACGAACGGGTCGTACTGTCTATTTACCCGGATTTCCTGAAGAAGCTTTCGTCTAAGCAGACGGATTTAAATCATTGTTTTTCCTGCCGTAATCCTGGTACGGATCACAAACTCAGTCTGAATGAAGAAGAACAGAAGCGATTTTTATATTTCATCCATAAAATATGCCAGATTGACGGCTTCGGCTCCGATCTTACCGAACGCTGTGCATTTATTGAACTTATGGTATTTTTAAACAGGGTATTTTACAAGAATCAGCGAAAAGAATTGTCCGAGGAGACGCCTACCTATCATCAGCAGGTAGACCAGATTTTAACTTATATTAATCAGAATATAAAAAACCCCCTCACAATTGATGAATTGTCAGAGCATTTTTATTTAAGTCCTTCCTATATCTGCCGCATTTTTAAATCGGCAACGGGAACTACCATTAATAAATACATCACCGCAAAGCGAATCACCATTGCCAAGGCTCTGCTGACCGACGGCAACACCGTCAGCGAAGCCTGTGAGCAATGCGGTTTTAATGATTACAGCAACTTTTTAAAATCATTTACAAAAGCAGTTGGCATATCCCCTAAAAAATATGCTCAGTTTTCAACGTGATTATAACTTAGCCAGCTTTTCACCTAACTTGCGGCAGTCTTCCAGTACCTGGTCATCCGGCTCTTCGCAGCACATCAGCCCTTTGCCCTCTACCAGTTTACCGCCTTTTTCCGTCACACGTTCTTCCCAGTCACGCATCCACTGTCCATCTCCCCATCCATAAGAACCAAAGAGTGCAACCTGTTTACCGGACAGACTGCTCTCCAGTTCTTCCATAAACGGCTCCATGCTTCCTTCTTCCAGGACTTCATCGCCCATGGCAGGGCATCCCAATGCCAAGATACTGTCATCCTTCAGATCATCTGCCTGAATCGTATCCACATCCAAAAGATCTGCTTTCGCCTCCCCTTTTTCCACACCTTCTGCAATCGCCTGCGCCATTGCCTGCGTATTTCCTGTTCCGCTCCAATACACTACTTTAATTGTCTTCATAATTATTCTCCTTTTTTTGTAAGCTTTGCATACCTCGTCTCCTTTTAGCATACCACCTGGCGTATACTTTTATGCTTCATAAATTCACTTGCCGCATGATCCCGGACTTCATCATAGGTACGGAATATCTGAGCAGCCTGCATCGGGTTATGGTAAACTTTCCAGTAACCGGACAGCAGGCTGTTCTTGCCGCCATTTTGTATAAATGCCTTTACATCTTCAATGGGATATTGCAGGAAGATACCAAGCTCATGTGGAAAATCCCCGGTTTTGCGCATAAACAATTCATATCTGCTGCGCAGCCTTTTTAAAATTTCTGACATCCCCATTTCTGCATATCCGCAGCTTTCTACAAAGTCCCAGGCTTTGCGATCTTTTAAGATCTCGTTAAGCCTGTCTTCACGATATAGAAAAATTACCTCGTTTTTACTTCCTGAATATAAGATTTTGCAGGAAATGTCAGTATCCTTCAAGATGTTAAACAGATGAAGCCACATACCTTTGGGAAGGGTAATCAGATTGGACGCTTTGACTCCCTTCAACACCGGTGCGCATTGAAATACTACCTGAAAACACAGCTGCTCCCATGCACTGCTGCTGGATAAATAATCGAGAATTAATTCTGCTGGCATGTAAAACCTCCTAAAATTTCCTTCAATGCACTGGCACTGCTGGAATGAGAACGCTCCACAGCGATATTGTTTCTGCTGGCTTCCTGAATGGCACAATGCACCATCTTATGAGAAACAGTCGATGTAAAGAGAATTATCAGATCCGGTTTACCAATCTTGCTTTTTAAGTCAGCTGCCATCTTAGCAAAAACCTTTGCTTTAAAGTTATGTGCTTTACAAATTTCTTTATACTGACAGACCATTCTTTCATTTCCACCAATTATTACAACACTCATTGTGAACCTCCTCATATTTGTATTTTATAGGTTAGTCATTGCTAACTAAAGGTATCATAATCTATTTTTCCTAAATATACAATACCTTTTATTGAGAAAAATCCGCATTAGAGCTTTACTGATAGGATTTCTCATTTCTCATTTTTTATGTATGGATACTTTTTCAGAGATTTTTAAATGTTGAAAATATTTGAATTTTTAAATTGGGGTTTTGCTGAGTAAGGACGCTTTGTATAAGACAGGTAGTGTACGAAAAG
>NZ_JAWYAJ010000559.1:0-36726 GCF_034124845.1 Robinsoniella sp. | reverse complement strand
CAGCAATTCTACCCTGTTTGGAATCAAGATTGCGAACTTGTTTCGCAATTACCTAACATTCTATATAATATCCAGCCCTCTTGCCGCTATGACATCTCTATACCAAAGTGCACTGTCCTTTAAAATGCGCTTCTGTGCAATAAAATCCGTGTGCACCAGACCAAAACGGTAAGTGTATCCTGCGCTCCACTCCCAGTTGTCCAGCAGACTCCAGGCATAATATCCTCTCACATCGGCGCCTTCCTCAATCGCTTTGTGAATCCACTTCAGAAAGCCTTCGATATAGCGGATACGCTGCGTATCATGAATGCTTCCATCCGGCTGAATCTCTTCTTCACAGTTATAAGTACCATTCTCTGTAATATAAATCGGTATTCCAATTTTATAGTCCTTCTCTAAAATATTGATTGCATCATAGACTGCCTTTGGATAGTATTCACTTCCATTGTCCATGTAGTTGCCGCCTTTGTTTTTTCCTTTCTGTCACACTTCAGTAGATCCGGCTCTGCGCAATCCACTACCCTGTTATAACAGTTCAACCCAAAATAATCCAGCGGCTGATGAATCAGCTCCATATCCTCCTGTTTCATGATAGGCGTGCTGTTTGTCTCTTTCATATATTGAAGCAGTTCCCGGGTATAACACCCCCGGAATATGGGATTTAAATAAGAGCGGTATGCTTTTTCATTTTCTAACTCTGCCATTTTACAATCCTGCGGGTTCTCTCTGCGAAGCGGATGATGGTGCCACATATCCACTACAATTCCTATCTGGCTGTCTTTTGCCTGTTCCTGGCGGAAACGCTTAACCCCCTCGCCGTGTGCCATCAGAATATGATGATTTGCCTGGCGCCCCAGATCTTCTCCCTTACGTCCTGGTGCAAAGCCTCCCAAACCATATCCAACATAAGTGGCAATTGGCTCATTAATTGTTGCCCACATAGGGATCACATCCTTAAACTCACGAAACAGCAGCGATGCATACTCACCATACCAGTTCACGATATCTCTGTTTAACCAGCCCCCCTCTTTTTCCAGTTCATAGGGCAGGTCCCAATGATACAAGGTGGCATTGGGCATTAATCCATGTCTGTACATCCCATCTACCATGCGTTTGTAAAAATCAAGTCCCTTTTGATTCACACTTCCCTTCCCCTCCGGTAAAATCCGGGACCAGGAAAAGGAAAACCGGTAAGACTGTATGTTTAGTCTTTCTGCAAGCTCAAAGTCGTCTTCATAAGTATGATACAGATTGCAGGCGGTATCCGGGGTCGATCCATCCGCTATGTTGCCGGGAGTCCTGGCAAACACATCCCAGATAGACTTCCCTCTTCCATCTTCAGACGCCGCCCCTTCCACCTGGGCTGCACTGGTTGCTGTTCCAAAAATAAAATTCTCTGAAAAATTCATTGTAGTCTCCTTATCTTTCTTTGTTTGTTTCCATGTTACGGAACTGTTCGAAAATTCAGCAAATCCATTTTTAAACACGTTCTGACTCATTATAGATAGATCTCTTATCAAATAACAAGAAACAAGATTTGTAGAAATCTGCTTAAATATTGTACGGATATAAAATACCGCTAATACTAGTTTAGATGTTGCCAAAGATTCAGAATTGTTATATTATGTTAAATATAATGTCTTTCTAATAAAACACGCTCTTGTTCAAAGGAGACCCTATGAAACATCTTAAAAAACTTACATTTGGCAGAAAAAATACTACACTGATAAAATATTTCTTATCATATTTTATCATTTTAAGTATTTTATTTTTTGGCTTTTTCTTTGCCGTTCGTTCACAGTTAAAAAATATTTATTTTAAAGACTTAAGTAAACAGACCGAAAGGCGTATCGCTCACATTCAGGAACAATTTGAAAAAGGGCTGTCGGATATTGATCAAATACAGTCTATGCTTACTAAAGATATCAATCTAATTCTCTCCCGTTACAAAAATGAAAACTGGTACCGTTATCAGGCGGCGAAACAACTGAATAACTATGCTGTGAGTAACAGCTTTATTAACACAATTGTATATGCGGACCTGCAAAGTGATTCCATCCTCTCCTCCGGTAAATATGTATGTAAGCAGGATGGAACATACCGGATTTATACCGGTTCACATTACCTGCTCTTTGATTTAAATGCATATATGGATGCCATTTCCGGTCAGTTAATATATCTGAGCGATGATACCTCTGAGCTTTTGATTTATCTCCCCAGTAATAATGGGGCTGAGAATTATTCTCTTTTTTATATCATCAGCACCAAAGAACTGGAAAATATTATGGCAACCGATATCTCTACCGGAATTACTTCCATCTGCCTTACCACGCCCGAAGGTCAGATTGTGTCCGGCAGCAACTCAGGCGAGATTCTGCCCTATCTGTCAGATCCCGATAAACTATCCAATGGCGTGTCGTTAAACCGGGAGGAATCCCTTTTTATCTCCAAACAGATGAACAGCGGATTTTCTATCCTTGCACTTTTTTCAAACGCGGCAATCCTGAATCAAGTCAATATTGCATTTCGAAATACCTATATTGTCCTGCTGTTTCTGGCTTTACTGGGAATGATTTTGATTCTTTGGGCAATGCGCGTTACTTATTGGCCGCTTCATAAGCTCACCACCAAGATGGTGCATACGCTGCAGCCCAACCAAGGCTATGTGGAGCAGCTGGATAGCGCTTTTACTACTGCACTGTCCGAAAATGAAGAGCTGCAGAACCGAATAGATAAGTACCGTCTTTCCATGCAGAAGTCCATTCTGGATTCTATTGTTACCAATAATGACCACTCTGATCTGGATCATTTTCCCGATATAGATCAGTTTTTCAGTATGGAGCCGGACAACCATATTTTTGTAATCAAAGTATCCTCCTCCATCCCCAGAAAATCGGTTTTATGGAATGAATATCTGGCGTTTTTAGAGGATGCACTGCCCGGTCATAATTCCTGCGCGATGCTTGAAGCAGACAAGGACTCTGCTGCATTTTTAGTAAATTATACCGGAATTGAAAAAAACAAGGATGAGGTTCTCCTGCTGCTCCTATCCGACCTTTATGATGAAACGGGGTGCATGGCTGCCCTCAGCAACAGCACCACATCGCCGCTGGAAATCCCCTCCTTATACGAAAATGCAGTTCGTGCAAGCAGCTACTGGTCACAGTCCCAGGTTATTTCCTATCCGGAAATCCAGGCCTCACTTCCGCCGGGAACCAGCCTTTCCTACCCTTATAAACTGCTGGACAATCTGAGCAGCTGTTTAAATGTTCAGGATTTCCCCAATGCACGGCTGCAGATCACAGAACTCCTGTCTCTGATTGACAAAGCCGCTGATCACGGAAATGCATTCCCGGACTTCTTTGTAAGGTGCGTTTTGATCGATATTCTAACCATCATTATCAATAGCATGAACCGTATGAGCATCAAATTCAAGACATTCAGTGATCTGTATTTTGAAACTTTATATTTGTGCCGCAGCTGCCCCTATCAGGAAAAAAGCCTGGAGATTGCAGGGAGCTTGGAAAAGCTTCTGAAAACCTTTGAAACAGAGCATGAAAATGCAGCTATACATACCACACAGATCAGGCAGATCATACATGATAATTATGCTTCACCCGACTTCTCCATCTCCACGCTGGCTGATACCTTTCATGTAAGTATTGCTTATATAAGTTATCTGTTTAAGAAAAAGTTCGACCAAAATTTCTCTGATTATTTATGGAAAATCCGCCTGGAAAAAGCAAAAGAGCTGCTGATGGATACCGATATGTCCATTGATGATATCAGTATCTCAGTGGGGTATGTGAACACCTCCAGTTTTCGCCGTAAGTTCAAACAGGAAACTGGATTTACACCATCCAGCTTTCGAAAACAGGATATTCATTAGGCTATATCAGAGCGTGTCTGGAAATTGATTGCCTAAATATGCACACCCACCGCCCACTTGGCGTGGAAAATTCCCCGATATATAGAAAAGAGGCAGCATCAACAGCGATCTTACACTTAAATTTGTTACTTTCTAATTGCGTATAACCGGTTTTGTCAATAAGCCCTGCTCATAAAGCACGTAGTCGTCCTGCCACTCTTTTCCTTCGGTCAGGAAATTGGCTGGTCCGTAAGCATAAGCCACTTTTGGAATCTGATGAAACGGTCCAAAGGTGTTCCGTCTGGTGAGCACCACCTGAATCCCACGCAGATCTTCCACCACGGCACTATGAGGCTGAAACGCAAGTATCATCTCTTCTTTACCGATGAGTTTCACCAGCGCCCCGCCGAATTGTTCCACACTCACACTTACCTTTTTATCTTTACATCCATCCACATGATAAATCACGCTGCCTGAATAAAAAGGAAGTCCCTGGGTTGATATATCTCCGATGGACAGTTTCTGGGGCAGCTGTCCCAGCGTTGGCCTGCCGTCATTAAACTCCACTCCAAAGCTTCCGGTCAGGTAAACAGACTCCAGTCCGCAGGTCTTATAATAATCCATAATCAGCGATACGGTATTGTGCCCTTCTTTCCATACTTCATCCGGTATGGGAATCCTGTCAAAACAAATATCAATCCACTTTCCCTTACTGACTGCCGGAACGACCTTTCCATTTACAGTTAACCCGCAAATATGCTCTAAATCCTCCACCACAAGCTGAACGCCCGTGGGAAGTGCCGAAATCTCCACGCTATACTCAGCGGTAAGCTGTGTCAGAAGTTCTTTATCCCCTCCTCTGAATTTCACTTCATACCATGGCTGAAGCATTTCACCTCCACGATAGGGAATCTGATAGTAATCCCGCAGTGCACGGTCTGCTTTCAGTACTTCCTGCTGCGGTAATTTAATCCCAGCTTCATTCTGTACGGCAACCATATCCAGTACGCAGATATTTTTCTCACTGAGCGTATAAGTAAAGGCTTCCGGAAGGGGAATCTCTTTTGTGCCATTCCAGTCCTCCCCGTCAGGCAGATCCCGCAGGGTATCGGGAATCAGATAGAGCCGTTCTCCCCCAGCCTCCAGATTGATTGTCATTTCTATACATCCATCCGTTTTCTTATATAAGGGCTTTGTAATTTTGCCGTCACGAGCATTCCACAGTTCTGCATAAGCACCGCTGCCAAGGTTTACGGTAACATTGTCATATCCATTCATTCTATCGGTATTCAACAACATAACAACCCTACCACCCTCAACTATCATGCTCCTCGCGTAAATCATATGACTCCCCTGGGAACGAACCTCTATCTCCTGACCATTTCTGCAGGCATCCGCAATTGCGCTCTGTTCATAAGGAATGATAACCGCCTCTTCAGCCAGCCGTTTTATTTCTTCTGATTCCTCTGCATCCATATATGCTGGAATTTCGCCCGCAAAAATCACGCTACCTCCTTGCCTTACCAGCTCTTTTAAAAGTTCCACGGTAGTTCCCCGCAGGGTATCTGCACCGGCTGCCAAAACTTTAGTATAAGCACAGGCTCCCACATACAGAATGCCATTTTCCACACGTCCATGGCGTGCCATAATATCTTCTTCACCGTAGTCAAAGTCAATCCGGTTATCCGTTAAGGCATGGAAAACTTCCGCATATTGTCTTTCCAGCCGCTCTATCTGTATATCTGCTGCACTCAGACCATTAAACGCCCCGCTGTATGCCCGCGCCCACACACTTTCTATAGGATTGATCACCAGCAGCCTGCATTCCGGCTTCCCGTCATGTAAAACCGCATGTATTCTGGAATAATAATCTTCCACATAATGATAATCTGTATACCAGGAGGATTGATGGAAAATGCTTGCCGGATAATCCCGCTTTGCCTCTCCCTTCATCGTATACCAAGAAAGGTGCGGACATCTCAGGTTGATACCAAAAAGCACCTGCCAGTCCCCAATATTCTTATAAGACTGAAAGTTGGTCTGCCATCCTGTACATCCGTACAGCTCAGACAATACCCATTCTTTTTCCAGCTGTCTTGCCACTGAATCAATCTGCTTTGCCACCCAGTAACACTGTGTGTGCTCTGCCAGAAGATCAATGCCGGGATATTCCATATATTCATAAAAGCGCATCAAAGACCCCTGCATGACAGATTGAGCACAAAGAGAGTCCTCATGCAGGACGTGGCCGGTAAAAATCAAGTTATGTTCCTTACACCATCTGTATACAGGTATTGCAAAGTTTTCCAGAAAAAGCTGCTGACACAATTCAAAGTAGTCTCGTTTGACTTTCGAAAGCTCTCCTGGTTGTTTTCGTAAAAATAGTTCCGGCAGATTATCCAGGAGACTATATCCAAATCGTATTTCAAATTCATCAAACATCCCCGGTGTATATGGTGCCGCATTGACTTCCCCTTCTGCAAAGTCGGTAAAACAGCATCCGCGATGGGGTTCATCCGTAAAGATGCCCTGGATTTTTACTCCGAATTTATCACCGCTTTTTTCATTGTATTTTTCGTGTGTAACTTCAATGTAGCGCTGCACCGCCTCTTTGTTCATAGTATCCAGATAGCAGTAACCATTGTAGTTATCATTACACGCTGAGTATCTCAGCCGGAATACAACAGCCGTTTCTTCGCTTAAGAGAATTTCCCCTTTTTTTAGCAAGCGCTTATCACAAAAAATACCGTCTTTTAACCTGCACGCAAACACCGCTGCGATAGATTTATCCCATTGTAGTTCTTCCAACTCCTCCTCACCTATACACAGCATCTCCATGAACATGGCACGGTATTTCTCTTCCTTTGTGACCATTCCTCCGGCACTGCCTGATGGCCACCTGTCCTCATCATACAGCCAGGATTCCATTCCTTTCTGGTCGCCATACTCTGCACATTTGTTGATTAATGTAAACCACTCTTCCCCCAGATACTCAGTCTCAAGCCCTGTACGGGAATGCATAAAATATCCCCCAAATCCCATTTCCTTAATAATGTCAATCTGCCTCAGCAGCTCTTGCTCCTCCAGCTTTCCATTCCATGACCAAAATGGTTTACCCCGATATTGCCTTGTTGGATTCTGAAATAACTCCTGACGTTTCACTAAATTCATTGTGTTGATTCCTCCTGTTCCTCTGTCCGGTTGATATCCGGTTGACAATTTGCGGTTTGTTTATATAATGACTATAGAGGTATCTTATAAAGACGACCTGTTATGAGGTATCTCATGAAAACGACCTGCTATAATGAAAGGATTTACCATGGATATACCAAATCTTACTCCGGAGCTTGTTTTTCCCAAAAAAGAACTTTCTTTTTTTATAGAAAAGTATTACCATACCGAATTCTCAGATTTGAAAGTACATACCCACGATTTTATTGAAATTGCTTATGTCTGCGATGGGAAGGGTTTTCACTTGTATAACGGCATTACCTATCCGGTAAGCAAAGGAGAGCTCTATATTATAAATTCCCAGACTGCCCACTGCTTCTATCCTACAGACAGGGCGAATTCAGAGCATCTAGTTGTATACAACCTGGCATTTCTTCCCCAGTTTATTTCAGATATCAATATAAGCCTTCCACTTTTGACAGAGCTTACAGACATCATGCTATACAAATCCCTCTATGCAGAAGAAATCATATATACGCCCGATCTTCGCCTTCAGGGTGCCATGCGCACGGAAATCGAACAGCTCTATGACAAACTATATCTGGAATTTACTACCGAGGGAATCAATTACATCCAAATATTAAAGCTATCCCTATGCGAACTGTTATTGAAAATCCATCGCTTCTATAAAATGAAAACCACCCCCGCAGGCACAACAGAAAACCGCTATCTCCACCAGCTAATTCCAGAATGCATTGAATACTTAAAAAATCATTACTCACAGAAAATCACAATCAGTGAACTTTCCGGTATCTTCTTTTTAAGTAAAAGCTACCTGTCAAGCCTGTTTAAACAGGCAACCGGATCCGGTATAGTAGAATATCTGCAGCACATCCGTATTGAGAAAGCATGTGAACTGCTTCTGGATTCCAGCCTCTCTATTACAGAAATCAGCAGCCGGGTAGGTTACTCTGACTACCGATTTTTTAATAAATCATTTAAAAAAATCACCGGGAAAACTGCTAACGATTACCGAAAGAGTTTACAATAGTCCCAGATTCCTGCTATTGGCTCCTGCTTTGGTTTGCTGCTATCGTTTCCTGCTTCGGTTTCTGCTATTAATCTACCTTATTATTTTATCTGTTCCTATGCACTTTCGTCTGATAGTTGTAGGCAATTCTACTTTTATTTTACAGAAAAGAAGCCCAAAACTAAAATTGTAGTTTCTGGCTTCTTTTTTCATTAGATCTCTATTCTTTTACTGCAGAGAACACTCTCCACCGCTTTCAGATTCTCAACCGGCGTCATCTTGGGAACCTCGCATCCTGCGCTAACCAGTGATGTCCGGTCTCCCTGATCTATACAAGACTTCACCGCTTCTATGACATCTCCCCTGTTTCCCTGAAGCAGAACTGAAGTGGGGTCAAAATTTCCGCAAATCGAACATTTTCCGGCTGCCATATGAATGGCAGTTTTATAATCGGTCAGGTAATCAATATCTATGATGTCTGCCCCGGTTTCTATCATTAGTTCTAAAATATGGTTTGTATTTCCACAGATATGTAGTTTTACCAGTCCTCCATATTCATGAATGCCCTGCACTATTTTTTGCTCCAGCGGAAAAATAAACTCTTGAAAGATCTCTCTGCTAACCAGGGAAGCTGCTGCATCCCCCATACCAATGATATCCGCTCCGGCATCAATCTGCGCTTTTGCACAGTCCAGAGCCTGTGACGCAATTATTTCCATAGCTTCTTCCACTGCTTCCGGCTCGTCAAAAAGCATAAGCATTCCATCACTTACTCCCGTTAGATCCGTAAATTCTGCAAAGGGTCCTTCTACCCATCCCAGAATGGGATATTCCATTCCTTTTAACTCTCTAAATAATTGCACTGCTTTTATTCGATCCAGCATCCTTTCCGATTTCAGCGGATCCCATTTCTTTATTTTAGATAATTCCTCCACTTCCTTGACCAGAATTTCTCTGCAAACCGGCAGATCATCTTCCACAAACGTAACCTCTGCACCGTAGTCAGCAACCTCTCTGTTGGGATCTGACATTACCGATAGTATATCCAGTCCAAAATCTTCCGCCGTTTTCATCTGTGCAAAAACCAATTTTCTGTAATCTCTGCAGAATTCCCCATACTTAACCCCGGCATATTTGGCGGCAAACAGCATTACGATATTCAGATTTGGAATTTTGTCAACTTCATTACCTTTCAGCCTTGCATACAATCTTTCTCTTGGTGTCATAAAATACCTCCTACATATGTTCAATGGAACGTTCCATATTTTAGTTTAAGTATAGTATGCACTCCTGATAATGTCAATTAAAAACCTTACCGACTTTCCAAATTTTATTTTTTAACTGCAATCGGCATTCTATAAACATGCGGTCATATGTTTCCATTTTTTCGTAATGTGCTTTATAATAAAAAAGCCCACACATATGCACTTCTATAACAATGCATATGTGTGGACTGTGGCTCGTACAGCAACTGTTGAAATTATTAAATCATAATAGACCCATGCCGTAAAGCATAAATACGCAAATCTTGATCTAATAATTTCGAAAAAATTCTTTTAAATTAGATAATGCCTGTCCCAATACCTTCATCTCATCCTTAGACAGACCTTTTATGGTGGCTTTCACCATCTGTTCGTGAAATTGCCTGTGATGGTTAAAAGCCCGCTTTCCTTTTTCGGAAAGAGAAATGAGAACCACACGCCTGTCTTTCTCACTGCGGATTCTATCCACGTAACCTTTTTTTACAAGACTGTTTATGGCAATTGTCAGCGTTCCCATGGTTACCGAAAGAGATTTCGCAACAGTTGACATATTTTTAGCGTCATTTTCACCGATTGCCTCGATAATGTGCATATCGTTGTTGGAAATATCTTTAAATTCACCCGTAATAATTGCTTTTTCTTCTATTGCCATAATGTCATTAAACAAATTAACCAACACATCGTTTATCGTATCATGCGTATTCACATTATCACCTCTCTCTTTAACTCCTCATCCGGATGCATGTCTTTCGTTCTATATCATTCTATTTTATACTATTGCATTCTCTTGAATTTGTATACACCTGGTTTAACATTCATTCCCTGTAATTTACTTTGATATACAAAGTATTATACACTACTTCCTTTGGTTATACAATAATTTCTTATAGGAATTGTTCCCCATATCCATAATGTTCCACAACGTAATCAATGTCTTTATCGCCGCGTCCGCTCAGACACACCAAAATAGATCCCTGTTTCATTTCTTTTGCTTTCTTCATAGCATAAGCTACGGCATGAGAACTTTCAATTGCAGGAATAATACCTTCATATCGTGAAAGTTTAAAGAAAGCTTCCATGGCATCCTCATCACTGGCTGTCGTATACTGTACCCTCTCAAGATCCCTTAAAAATGCATGTTCCGGACCTACAGACGGATAGTCCAGTCCGCTGGCAATAGAGTAAACCGGTGCCGGTTCTCCTTTTGCATCCTTTAACATTATACTTTCAAATCCATGCATAACGCCCTTTTCTCCATAGGTCATGGATGCCGCATGATCCCCAAGACCTGAACCACGTCCCAGTGGTTCTATTCCAACGATATCTACTGCTTCTTCAAGAAATGGGATAAACATTCCAATAGAATTACTTCCACCGCCTACGCAGGCACATACAACATCCGGAAGCAGACCGGTCATTTCCTTAAACTGATCTTTTGCTTCGTAACCCACTACCGACTGGAAATCTCTAACCATAAGGGGGAATGGATGCGGTCCAAGTGCTGAACCGATGCAGTAAATGGAATCTTTATAATTCTTTGCATAGGATTCAAAAGCAGAGTCTACTGCTTCTTTTAAAGTCTTCAGTCCATGGGTAACGGGAACTACTTTTGCACCCAGGATCTTCATTCTGGTTACATTAGGAGCCTGTTTTGCAATATCAACCTCTCCCATGTGGATTTCACATTCCAAGCCAAAAAATGCAGCTGCAGTAGCCAGCGCCACGCCATGCTGTCCGGCACCTGTTTCTGCAATCAGGCGTTTCTTACCCATGAATTTTGCAAGTAATCCCTCACCCATGCAGTGATTCAGCTTATGTGCTCCTGTATGGTTTAAGTCTTCTCTTTTTAAGTAAATCTGGCAGTTTCCCAGAAGTCCGGACAAACGCTCACAGTGGTAAACCGGCGTAGGCCTTCCCTGAAATTCTTTGCGGATTCTTCGAAGTTCATTGATAAACTGAGATGAATGGCAGATGGTCTGATATGCATCTGCGATTTCCTCAAAAGCAGGTTTCAGTTCCTCGGTCAGATAAGCTCCTCCATAAGGTCCGAATCTGCCGTCTTTATCAGGATAATTTCTTAAATATGTTCTATAGTCCATAGTACCCCTCCGTAAAATTTAATATTATGTTTATCTTAGCATGAAAGCACCAGATTATCAACTAAATTGAAGTGTAAAGGGGCGGCGGTGTATTCGGCAGTAGTTCCAGGCGATGTATGAATGAAGGCTGAATTGACGTAGTAAATTACGTGGTAAATTATTCTACGGCATGATATAATTGCTTTACAAAATCAGATGCACAGTTGTCGGAATGAAATTTCAAAAAGCAAAAAATAATGGAGGTATTTATGCCTACAATAAAAGATGTAGCCAGACTTGCCGGTGTCTCTCATGGTACCGTCTCAAATGTTATAAACGGAGCGAAAAGTGTCAACAGCCAAATCGTTAAGCGAGTCCGAAAAGCAATGGAGGAACTTGGATATCAGCCTGATGCAAAAGCCAGAAGCATGCGTAACAGCAAAACCAGGCTGATTGGCGTGGTACTTCCCGATATAACACAGCGAAAATATGCCACCCTATACACCGGATTAGAATTAAAGCTGAGAAGCCAGGGATATATATTGTGTTTATTCTGTACACAGAGTGACCGGGAAACCGAGATAAAAGCACTCACACAGATCCGTCAGCAGCGCATGGATGCCCTGGTTATTGTAACCAGTATGCCGGATGACGCCGCACCGTTTGAGCAGATTGAAAAAACCGGCATACCTATTATCTTTGTGGATCACCAGTTAACTAATATGAAGCACCGGACTTTTGCTTCCTTTGATCAGACCGCCTATGCAGATCTTACTGCCAAATTGCTGATTGGGGAGGGCCATACCCGGATCGGTATTATTGCCGGCAGTAAGGATTACTCCAATGAAATATCATTTATAGAAGGTATTCGCCATGCATATCAAGAAAGTGGTATTACATTGGATCAAGCTTTAATCCGGCAAGTGCCTGAAGGAAAAGAGCAGGCATTCCGCATCATGGCTGACTGGAATCACCGTGGACTAAATCCATCTGCTGTAATTACCACCAATACAGCTTTTTATCAGGGAACTTCCGCCGCAGTCCGCCTCTTGTACAACGATGCTGTTCCTGTTCTCCTGAACCTGGATACCCCGGACTGGAGCGAACACTTCTGTGATAAAAAAACGATGAAAATTATACAGGATTACAGAGAACTTGGAGAAAGAGCAGGCACCTATTTATTGCAGAAGATCGGCACGGAAGAATTTTCTGAGACCGTTAATCTTTTGATCAGTCCCGATGCCAGCACAGTGGTAAGTACAAGGGAGTCCACCTATCTGAATGGACATTCTAAAAAATGTGGCAAAAGCCCTCTACGCCTTCTCATGCTGCAGTGTGCATCGGCTAAGGCACTGGATATGATCAAGGACCGTTTTACAAAAGAATGGGACATACCGGTAGAAATTGTCATGATACCATATGATGCACTTTACGACAAAATAGCAGGACAGGCTTCTTCTTATGATATGATCCAGATGGATATCTCCTGGATGGCCGGTTCTGGGGAGAACAGCATTCTCTGTGAACTGCCGCCGGATACATCTGTAAATGACCTTATTATCCGGACATTTCCGGAAGATATCTTAAATAAATATGATTGCTCTGTCAAAAAAAGATACGGACTTCCATTTATGTTTGATGCGCAGATACTATTCTACCGGAAAGATCTCTTTGAAGACCTGCAATATCAGCGCATGTATTATGAGCAGTTTAAAAAGGAACTTCGAGTACCCAGAACATGGGAAGAATACAATCAGGTAGCACGTTTTTTCACGAAGAGCTATAACCCCGATTCACCGGTACCATATGGAAGTACTGCCGGAGGTGCTCCTTACAACAGCGTCTACGAATTGATGCCCAGAATCTGGGATCAGGGAATGACACTGGATATATCCCTGTCTGCGTGGAAATCTTCTTCTTCGATCCTGGAAGATGGATTACAGGATTATAAAGAAATTTTTTCCTATGCTGATCCAAAAGCGGCAGACTGGAACTGGACCATGCAGACAGAGGCATTTCATCAGGGAGATGCTGCCATGATGATGCTTTATCAGGCACATTTTTCAGATTATCTTTATGCTCTGGAATCTAAAATAAGTAATCATATTGGGTTTGCTCCAATTCCAGGATGGAGTTCCGTAGAAGGAGGCTGGATTTTGGGTATACATAAACAAACCCAAATGTACCCGGAAGCAGTTCAATTTTTTCAGTGGCTTTTACAACCGGAAATTGCTGCTGCTTTTAACCTCCTTGGCGGAACTCTGCCAGTGAAACAGATGTTTACTTCAAATGAAATGAAAGATCTGTATCCCTGGCTGAAGCAATCGCTGAACATTTTTACACAAAGCAGGCCTATGCTTCAGCCGATACAGGATAATTCCACACAGTGGGAATTTGAAAAGGCGGCAGGTAAATGGGTTCATGAATATATTGCCGGGAGAATTTCTGAACAGGAGACGCTGAAACATATCTTCAAAGAATATCTGAATATTTAGCATCATTATGAATTTGTTAAAAATAAATAACTGAAGAGCATGATTACCATGATAAAGTAATCACGCCCTTCTTTATGTAATCAAGTATTCCTACTTAATCAATATATTTGCCAATAAAACAATAATCGGCAGACTGATGATCGTTCTTTCTAAAAAGATAAGAATCAATTCTTTCAATCCCATAGGAACCTTACTTTTAATAATAACGGCACCTACCTCTGTGAGATATATAATCTGCACCAGTGACAGCACCCCAATGATAAACTTCGTTTTTACTGTGGTAATGGAGCTGATTAACAGTGCCGGGATAAACATGTCCACGAATCCCACCAAAGTAGCGGGTGCTGCCTGGAATGCATGCTCTACGCCCAATAGCTGCAAATACCATCCCATAGGGTAAGAAATCCATTGGAAAACAGGTGTATACTCTACCAATATAAGGCTGACCGTTCCCCAGGTAATGACAATTGGGATCAAATCAAAGAACATTCCCGTCAGTACTTTCAAGCCGGAGCTTAATACTGTATGTATGCCGAATTCTTCCGCCCGTTTACAGCTTTGTTCCATCGCCCAGCCCAGAGTGGAGATGTGGGATGGTACTTCCTCCTGTATGCGCTTTCCAGTCTTTGGATTATACTCATCCGGTATCTTGGAAAGCGGTGGGATTCTGGTGAGTACAAAAGCCAGGAAGATACCTACAGCACAGATTACAAAGTAAAAGCTTGGGAATACCTGCGTAATCTCCAGCGTCTCCGCAACTAACAGGCAGAACGGAACAGAGACCAGCGAGAAATTCGTCATAATCACAGATGCTTCCCTTCCGGTATAGTATCCTCCGTTGTACTGCTCACGGGTGAGAATCACCGCGGCATTTGATGCTCCGAACCAAGAAGCTATTAAATCAACAGATGCCCTGCCTGGAACACGAAACAGAGGTCTTACAACAGGCTTTGCTATGACTCCCAAAAATTCCATAATTCCGCAGTCAGTCAGAAAAGGCATAATGAAGCTGAATGCCAGTACGATACATACAAGGGACCCAGCCAGACCTACCATATTTGCCCCGGTGTCCGCAGAAATAATTAACTCAGGTCCTGCCTTGAATATAACCATTGCAGTTATAACAAGGCTTAATATCTTCGTAATGAGATAAAAAGGCGTTACCTTAAATATCCTGGTCAATGCTTTATGATCCCGGATCCACCTGGGTTTCCATATAAAGTCAATTCCCGATACTACCGTAGTAGACAGCATCAGTATCAGCACAAAATAGGGGAGAATTGCTGACAGCCAGGATTTTACAGCACTTTGCAGTTCTGAAATACCCGTTGTAAAGGAATTATCCTTTGGTATGGGAACCAAAAACATAACAATACCAAAAACAGAGCACAGGACAAATTTAATTATATTTTTTGCTTTTACTTTAGATGTGTTCATTGATTTTCTTTCCTCTCCACAGGTTATCATAGATTCTCTGCACTTAATTTCTCCACTTGCTGCATTGCCTCAAAAATTATATCTTCCGTCACCTGGTAAGGCATATGCTTCAAATCCGGCCCCTGCACAATTTCCGCTAAAACTTCGGCCATTTCCCCACGGTCATTTTTTATTCCCATATCATCCAGTTTCACCGGCATAGAAAGCTCCGTAAGAAAACGGTACAGACGCCCCATTTCTTCCATTTGTCCATCTACTGCCAGCTGAACCAGCACGCCATAGGCAACTACGTCTCCATGCAGGTTATTTTCCTCAAACCCGGGCAAAACCGCCAGACCATAGAAGACAGAATGTGCAATTGCGCCGTTATAATCGTCATGAACCATAAGGGACACCATTCCGGTACTCACCACATTTGCCAGGACAACCTGGGTTAAGGCAGCGGTAACCTGATGATTCCTGCAATCCTCCATTGCCTGCTGTCCGTATGCCAATACCGGTTCATAGCAGAGATTGCTGATTTCTCTTCCCATATACGAACTGTGATCCAGCTCATCTCCTCTTGCGGACAGGTGGCATTCAAAATGTTTGGCAATTGTGTCACCCATTCCTGCTCTAAGATAGCAGTCCGGCGCCTCCGCTATAATCTGCGTATCAATAAATGCATGGACAGCCGGCTTATCAAAATAATAAAAACTCTCAAAAGAGCCATCTTCACGATAAACTACCGATAACGCTGTAGCGGCTGCACAGGTAGCCGCTATTGTAGGCAGTGTCACCACCGGAATCTGAAGGTCACAGGCAACACCTTTTGCGGTATCCAGCGCTTTACCGCCTCCCATGCCTGCGATAAAGTCTGCTCCAAGTTTTCCAATTTGTTCTGACAGCTCATGAATCCTGCTATAGGTACAGTCCTTTCCTGCCTCTATACATGCTGCCATCACCAAATCTGTTCCCTGTATAGAAGCGGTCAGTTTTTCTATTCCTTTGCTCAAAGCTGTCTTTCCGCCGATTAATACAAATCGCTTACCAAGTTTTTCACAAATCTTTCCAAAAGACCCATATGCGTCTGCACCGATTGTATAATTCGTAAATGAAACTGTATATTCTGACATTTTCTTTTCTCCTGAACTGATCTTTTGTACGTTAGATGTAAGTTCCAAACACCCTCACAAGGGTATTTCATCATACATTCATTTATATTTCCGGGGTTTTCCCTTCTGTTAAAAGAAGTTCCATTTTTCCCAGTCTGTGCAGGGCTTCCTTTAGCGTTGATTTTTCCCTTGCAAAATGCAGGCGGATCAGATGATTAACATCTTCTTTGAAAAAGCTGGAGCCAGGAACTGCTGCAACACCAATATTTTTAATCATCCATTCACAGAATTCCATATCGGTGTATCCTGCAAACATCTCATTTTCCAGATACCGGGAGATGTCTACAAGAACAAAGTAAGAACCCTGAGGAACGGTATGCGCAATTCCGATTTCATCCAATCCTTTTAAGAAGTATTCTCTCTTTTCGGTATACATCTGCTGCATATTTTCATAATACTCCGGTCCAAAATTAAGTCCTGCCGTGGCAGCCTCCTGTAACGGAGATGCCGCTCCTACCGTAAGAAAGTCATGCACTTTTTTTGCACTTTCAATAACCTCTTCCGGACCGGTCAGATATCCCAGCCTCCATCCGGTAATGGAATAGGTCTTGGACAGGGAACTGCAGGTTATCGTTCTTTCATACATCCCTGGCAGTCCAGCCATAGGCACATGCACATAAGGTTTGTAAATAATATGCTCATACACTTCATCGGTGATGATAAATGCATCGTATTTCTCAGCAAGCCTTCCTATAGAAAGCAGTTCATCCCTGGTAAATACTTTTCCGCATGGATTAGACGGATTACACACGATAATGGCTTTCACTCCCTGTTTGAATGCATCTTCCAGAACTTTTTCATCAAAGTGAAATTCCGGCGGGACCAGAGGAACGTAAATCGGCTCTGCTCCGGATAAAATGGCGTCTGCACCGTAATTTTCATAAAAAGGAGAGAAAACAACTACTTTGTCTCCCGGGTTGCAGACAGTCATCATGGCAGCCATCATGGCTTCGGTACCGCCGCAGGTTACTACAATTTCCGTTTCCGGGTTCACAGTCCGTCCAATTGCCTTTCCATGCTTTCTGGCCAGCGCCTCTCTGAAATTTTCCGCACCAAAGGTAATCGAATACTGGTGAGGACCTTCCTTTGCTGCTTTCGCCAGAGCATCGGTTATCTCCCTGGGAGGATCAAAATCAGGAAAACCCTGTGATAGGTTAATTGCATCATATTCATCACTGATTCTGGTCATTCTGCGGATTACAGAATCTGTAAAGGTTCCCACGCGGTCGCTTAATTTTGGCATAATTGTTCTCCTTTTTCCTTATTTAATATCATATAACATGATTATATTTTCAGTAGTTGACCAAATACATTAGCAGATTTATAATAAGGTATACCGTTACGGTATAGTCAAGAGGAGATTGTATAATTATGCAAAAAAATTCAAATCCATGTATAAATACCGGGGCATTTGCCCGATTATGCGGTACAAATAAAAGAACACTGATTCATTATGAGGAAATCGGTCTGTTTTCTCCTGTGAAAACAGATGCCCGGGGATATCGGTTTTATTCTGAGCAGCAATGCGATGTATTTGCCGTCATAACGGCACTTAAGGAGATTGGTATGCCCCTGAAAGAAATTAAATCCTACCTGGACTCCCGCAATCCTGCAAGCCTGATGGAGCTTCTTACCGAACAGCAGAAGAAGGTCTCCCAGGAAATCCGTTACCTGGAGCGAATTAACCAGTTGATTCAGACAAAAATGGAACTGGTGGAATCCAGCCGGCAGATTGAGCCGGGCAGAGTTTTATTTATGGACTGCCCGGAGGAATATCTGATCTTGAGCCGTCCGATCCACAGCAGCTGCCATGACCTTGTCATACAGACTCTATATGAACACCTGTCTTTCTGTTTTCAGAACCAGCTGAATGTAGGACACCCTTTTGGTGCCATGATCGGCAGGGAAAGCCTTTTAGGCAAAGCATTTGATACCTATGCATATTTTTTCACAAAAGTACTTACAAAGCCGTCACTTCCTCAGCTGTTTCTTAAACCTGCCGGACTTTATGCGGTTACTTATTTGAAAGGAAATTACTATAATGCCGACTGTGCCTATCAGCAGCTCCTGGACTTTATATTTAAAAACAATTATGAGATCTGTGATTACTCTTATAAAGAAGGGATTATCGATGAAATTGCGGTAAAAAATGAAGCAGAATATATTACTAAAATTTCCATACAGGTACATAAAAGCAAAGACAAAAAACCCAATTAAACTAAAGTGAAAGAAGGACCCCATAATGGAAAAAATTTTAATCGTTGAGGACGATAATGATATTAACCAGCTGCTATCCAAAATCCTTAAAAAGCAGGGATATGATACTACATCTGCCTATTCCGGCACCGAAGCCAGGCTTTGTCTCTCAATGGGACATTACGATCTGATTATTATGGATTTAATGCTTCCCGGAATATCCGGTGAGGAACTGCTCACACATATAAGACAAATATCCACTGTACCAGTAATAGTCCTCACAGCTAAAACGGCTTTAGACGACAAGGTACACTTATTAAAAGCGGGTGCTGATGATTATATGACAAAACCGTTTGCAAGAGATGAAATTCTGGCCAGAGCAGAGGCCCAGCTGCGCAGATATAAAACTTATTCTGCGGTTACGGTCCAGGAGACTGTCTTTCAATATAAAGACCTTATTATTGACGGTGAAGCCAGAAGTGCTGTCATTGGACAAATCCCTCTGCACCTTACCATATATGAATTCGAAATACTTCAGCTCCTTGTGAAAAATCCTTCCCGTGTATTTTCTAAAAATGCCATCTATCAGGAAGTATGGCATGGAAATTACCTTGGCGAAGATAATACTATCAATGTCCATATAAGCAATATTCGCTCGAAGATTGGAAAGATATGCGGTGATGAAGAATACATTAAGACTGTATGGGGAATTGGTTTTAAGATGGCATAACATATCTTAACGATTTCTTTAAGTTTGCTTAAGAGCTTATTTGAGTTTACTCCCTTATAATACAGATATCACTTTTGGAAAGGACAAAAAATAATGAATGATAACTTGTTTACAGCCAGAGGGCTCTGTAAAAAATATGGGGATTTTACTGCACTTGCGCCAATTGATATGACCATTCAATCGGGTGATATCTACGGACTGGCCGGGAATAACGGTGCCGGCAAAACAACTTTGCTGAAACTGATATCCGGACAAACTGCGCCGACTTCCGGCAGTTTAAGCCTGTTTGGTAAAGATACTGCCAGAGAGCTGGACAGCTCCAGACACAATATCGGATGTATGATTGAAACACCGGGATTTTTTCCCAATTTCACGGCCACACAGAACCTGGAATACTACCGCATACAACGCGGCATTACCGGCAGGCAATATCTAAAAGATGCCCTGGCTCTCGTTCATCTTGACGGCTGCGGCAAAAAGAAATTTAAAGATTTCTCTCTTGGTATGAAACAAAGGCTGGGACTTGCTCTGGCACTAATGAGCCACCCTTCCTTTTTAATCCTGGATGAACCCATTAATGGATTGGACCCGGAAGGGATTGTAGAACTCCGTAATCTTTTATTGCAGTTAAACCAGGAGCAGAAAATTACGATATTAATTTCCAGCCATATCCTCTCCGAGCTGGAGAATCTGGTCACCCGATACGGGTTTATTGAGAGAGGTGTTATGATTGAACAGATCTCCGCAAAAGATCTGTCAAAAAAATGCCGAGTATACCTGGAAATCTGTGTGGATAAACCGGATAAGGCCTCTGCTTTGATTGAACAGCATCTACATTGTACGGATTACGATGTACTTTCAAACGGTGTCATCCACCTGTATGGCTGCATAAATCAGGGACCCGCTTTATCTTCTCTGCTCATTGGAAATCAGATTCAGCTTTTTTCCATGCAGACCCAGGGTATTGACCTGGAAAAATATTATCTGTCGCTTATGGGAGGAAATACAAATGATTAATTATATCAGAAGTGAATTGTACCGGGGATTCCGTGAACGTTTTTTCTATGTTTTTGCAATTGTTCTCTCTGTGGTTTTTATCGGACTTTGCTTGTTTACACTGTCCATTAAGAATATGGCAGGTGCCGGTTTTCCATATTCTAATACAGACTTTATCTTTATGAATGTAATAAGCGCTATGATTCTTCCTATGGTTTTTACCTTTTTCATATCAAATCTGATCATTGGCGAAGAATCTAAAAACCATACTTTGAAAAACTCCGTATCCTATGGCACCGGAAGGTTCTCCATTTATTTTGGAAAATTTATTTCAGAGATCATCCTGAGTATGGCAATTACACTGTTTTTATTAGGGGTTATCACAGCATCATCTTATATAACGATGGAAAACAGCGGAAGTGAAAGCTTTTATGCCCTGATTCGGGCTATTATCGGTTCCATACCGCTGTGGGTAGCCGGACTGGTTACCTTTCACTGCCTGTTCTTTCTATTTGATAGCAGCAGTACCATAATCGCTGTGTTCTGTATGATTCATTTCGGACCATATTATTTACTGAAAATAATTGGAAATGTATACGATTGGCCACGGGCTGTAATTTCCGTCTTACCAATAGGAATCTTCAATGAATACAGTAAACTGCCGGGTGCTTACCGCTTAATTATGGTCTGGGATACTCCTATGGGAATGCTCCGGTGCTGGATAGTCGGTATTGTCTTTTCTCTGATATTCGGTTATATTGGTTATAAAGCTTTTCTGAAAAAAGAAGTGAAATAGCGATTCATTTCCGGAAGGGAGGTTGAAGATGTCTTTCATTTGCGTAATATCCGGGTTAGCAGCCATTGTTTTTGCCATTCTTTACTTCTCTCTGCGCCAGGGCATAAGAAATGCCGAAAAGCAGTTTAAAACGCTGAAAGATATGGCGGATACAAATCTTCGCATCCGCCAGTCTATCCCCAATAAAGATCTGGAACATTTTCTTCTGGATCTTAATATGGAATTAGACGAAAAACAAAAGCTTCGTATTAGTTATGAGGCAAAAGAACATAAGCTCCGACAGGAAATCGCCAATATTTCTCATGATCTTCGGACGCCGCTTACTTCGATTGTGGGATATCTGGAACTGATGGATGATCCGGATACAACCCCCGGTGAACAGAAGCTATATGTGGAGATCGTCCGCAAACGGGCAAAAGTACTTCAATCTCTGATCACAAGCTTTTATGATTTGTCGCTGATCGATTCCAGAGACTATCAGCTTAGTCCAAAACCGCTGAATGTATATGAATTATTATGCGAAGTAGTTCTGGCATTTTATGAAGACTTCGAGAAGAAAAAGATAGAGGTACAGATGGATCTGGAAGAAAATCTTCCTCTTTTGAATCTGGACCGCAATGCCCTTGTCCGCATTTTTACGAATCTTACTCAGAACGCTTTAAAGTATTCCAAATCTTGTGTAAGTGTTCATTTGAACTTGACGGACAACAAAGTTGTTATTATTTTCTCTAATGATACGGATCTGATCTCAGCGGAAGAGTCCCCCCGCGTTTTTGACCGTACTTACGTATCTGACCGTGCCAGATCTCACACCAATACCGGACTTGGATTAAATATTGCCAAAGCCCTGACGCAAAAATCCGGCGGCACGATGCGCTCCTCATACCGGGAAGGACATTTCGAAATTATAACAGAATTTCCGCTGATTAGCCAGATGAGCGGACAGACGATTTGATTAAGGTGATGATATGAAAAAAAGAGCAGCCAGACTATGTATCCTAACAATCTGTTTTATCCCTTTAGCCTGCGGGCAGCAATATTCTGCTGCCTCTGTTTTTGCGTCTTCCTCTGCCATTGCATCATTACCTTCGCCTTCCTCTTCCATTGCGTCTTCCTTCGATCTATCCTTAAATCCGTATATACACTTACCTGTTTTATCAGCAGCCCTTCCAGGTGCAGATACCTCAGCTCTGCCACTTCCAGGCATGAAAAACAACTCACCCTGGTCTGAGCTTCCAAGCCTGCTCACTCCTGATACCGCCCCCTCCGATATACACAACACTCAGGAGGCTGAACAGCCCGCTGCCGAAGAAACCGAGACTTCCACGGAAGAGGCTTCTTCATCAATCCCTCATGGTACTCCCCTCAATGAAAGCGGCAGTGTGTCTGACCTGGATTATCCATTCCAGAAAGAATTCACAGACCAGATGCTGCTGTCCTTTGCGGATCAATTGCTTGTCATCCAGCAGGATCATAATGCACTGACTCTATATCTTTATGATCCGCTTACCAATAAGGTACTCCATACAGCCTCTATTACCGGTTCCATTCATCTGGATAAGCAAAACATTGCCATATCCGGAAAAGAACTCCGCTTATTTGACAGTGTTTCACAGGAATTTATTTATCTGAACCGCAGGTTGGCAGAAACAGGACGCATTCGTTTGTCGGAGCCATGTATCCGTACTCCGCTGATTACAGAGGATAAAAAATTCATATTTTATTTTGCCTCAGACGGCTCCGGGCTAAAGGAGCTTACTACCGCTGACGGGTCGCTGCGAATATTAAAAAGTGGTCTGACAGAAAATAACTTCTGCACTACACTGATGCTGCTTTCCTCGGAACAAGTGCTGGCAGTGAGCGGTACCGGAAGAGAACAGAATGCTTATGTTACAAATTTTATAGACATTTCATCTAATGAGATACTTCGAAGCATATCCGGCAGCATTCAGCTCACCTCTACAGGTGATTCCTTTGGTGCACTTTACCAGGATGGGTTAATGGAAGCACTCTATCAGATTCCTCAAAGCAGGACGGAGATTCGGGAACTTCTGCCGGATGCCCCCCTTGGCTACGGAAACTTAATTTTCGATCTGGAAAACAGACTGGCACTCACATCAATACAAAATTCCGTACAGAATTCTGAGGAAGGAACATCCGGATACAACAGTTGTAATCTCTATTATTACGACCTGGATACCGGCAAAAATACATATAAGACCTCGTTTTCTCTCCAGTCAGGGGAAGAGACATTTGTAGGAGCCCCACAAGATCTGGTATATCTGCCATCTATTCATATGGCGGTATTCCAGTTTAAGCACAACTACTCGCACATAGTTCTCTGGGATCTGAATCAAAAAACAGAACTCACCCAGGATACAGCAGATCACTCCGTAAAATACTACTCCTCAGACCATCCTGACCAAAAAGGCATTCAGGAATTAAAGGACCGTGCCCATGGGCTTGGGGAAAAGTATGGCGTGAACATCTACCTTGCTGATGAGTGCAAAAGAGAATTTCCTGGCTACCACGCAGAACCCATTTACCAGACCCGCCTGTTGAAAGAAAGCTTGACGGTGTTGGAAAAAGCGCTGTCATCCTATCCGGATGACTTTCTCCGGCAGTTAAATATAAGGGAAACTGGAAAGCTTGGGATCTATATTGCCGGTAATTTCAGTACGGAGGGAAATGATAATCCGGACCACGTGGGCGGTGTCTACTTTTATGAAGAAGGCAGCCAGTATCTGGTTCTGAATGCCTCCAATTTCAGCAGTCTGGAAAGTACGATTTATCATGAAATCAGCCATGCCATTGACCGGTATGCTAAAATTACAGCACCTTTAAAAGACCTTTATGACTATGAGGATGATGTATTCAACCAGCTGAATCCTGTGGGGTTCTCCTATGATTACAGCTATCGAATTAATGAAGATAAAAAAGACCTTGCATTTACTGCTGCTTCCCAGAGTGATAACGTTTATTTTATAGATTATTACTCCAAGAGCTTCCCCTCGGAAGACCGGGCGCGGATTATGGAAAACGCCATGCATCCGCAGGGCATTGATTATTTCCAGTATCCCGCTCTTCGCAAGAAGCTGGAATATATGAGCCGTTTTCTGAGGGAAATCTTTGATACTGGTAAGTGGGAGTCTGAAACGGTCTGGGAAGCGGTAAACAAAAGGAGGGGCTAATGGAAACTCTTATGTGGAGTGAAAGCGCCGAGTTTATTGTTGATGAATACTATGGTGAATTTTGATGTTTACGCCATAAAATAACTGTAATTAGTTATTTTATGGCGTCTATTTACCTATAAAAGTCTACGGCAATCATTCTTATTTTATCCGTACACTCTTTACAATGCTGTATGTTCCATACACTCTCTTATCTCTTGAATCCATTTTGTAAGCCCGTACTTTCACATAATAACTTCCTTTTTTCAGTTTACTGATTGTCCTGGATGTCCGGTTACGGTTAACATCTATTTTATGGGATTTTTTAAACTTTTTGTTATCTGCGTATACGATCTGATAGCCGGATGCTTTTGATACTTTTTTGAAACTGACTTTAAGTTTTCCTTTCTTTTTAGAGGACAATTCCAGTTTTTCTACTTTTCCTGTTTTTATTCGGGACCATTTTGCATATAGGGTCAGATTCCCCTTTGTTCCTTTTGAAATCCTGGTTATTTTCTTTTTAAATTTACGGTCCCTATACCAGCCTGAGAACTGATAACCTTTTCTGGCTGGTTTTCTTAATTTTACGGATTGGCCACTGGTATAAACAGACGGGTTGGCTGTGGAATTTCTACCCTTGTTTAATTTATATGTGATGTGATATCCCACCTTAATTCTGCAATGGTCAGTGACCTTGCTTCCGTCATTTGCCGTTACGGTGATGGTTGCTTCGCCAGCGCCTTTGCCTGTGACTTTTCCTGTATGGTCTACCACTGCCACTCTGCTGTCTGAGGAACTCCAGGTGACCGTTTTATCCTGGGCGTTTGCGGGCAGGACACTGGCGGAAAGCTTCAGGCTGTCTTTTAACCCAAGTGTCGCAGATTTTTTATTTAGTGTGATCTGATTTACTTTTACCGGTGACGGAACAGCCTCTTTTATCCATTTTGCGTAAAGCGTGGTGTCTGCTGTGATCCGGTCTGACTCAAAGTTCCAGCCTGATGTGAATGAGGTGTCTTTGTACCAGCCGCTGAATGTATAGCCGTTTCGGATGGGATCTGCCGGGCGTGTTATTTTTTCATTTTCCTGAATCCTTTGATTCTCTATCTGACTTCCTCCATTTGATTGAAAGATTACCGTAAACTGTGGTTTCTCGATGATTGGCTGTTCTTTAAATTCTGACAGCATTTTCATATCTGCCCAGTCAGCATGATCATTCCAGTTATTTTCACCTGCCAGTGCCTTTAATGTAATCCTGGATGCACCTTTTATATTCAGATCTACCTTTTTCATGGGCGTCTTCTGAAGCATGACTCCACTGTCAAATTTCTTTTCTCCATCTACAAATATCTGGAACTGTACACTTCCATATTCTGCATGATACTGGGCATAATCGACACCTGCATACCCCTCCAGTTTTTCAAACTCTTTACCGGAAATATCATATTCTATAACGGATTCCGCATGTGTTCCAATTCCTTTTTGGAAAACAACTGGATTACACTGATCATCTCCCAGTCTGAGGGCTTTTCCGGATGATGATTTGTCTTTTTGTATCTCTCCATATCCAACCGTTGCTCCCGGCTCATAAGTAAGATCTGACAGATATGCTGCTTTTTTCAGATTGATTACTTTTTCTTCTGTCGTCTTGCCATCCCGTGCCGTCACTTTCACTCTTATCTGTGCATTTTGTCTGAATACCGGGAATTCTCCCTCTGCCAGCCGAATGCCTTCCGCTTTCTGGTTTCCGCAGAACAGTTCCACCTTAGCGCCATTATCCTGGGCAGCTGCCCTAACCTTTACGGTATCCCCTGGAATGTATTCTGTTATGGTATTGTCCTCTGAGAAATTTGCCGAAACGTTCTTTTCATCCAGTAAAATTTCCTCGATCTTTACGTTTTCTTTGTACGGAAGAATTGCTTTTATGCTGTAGATTGCTTTGTTAATGCCATCCGGCGCCGTTACAATTATCTGGATCAGATTTTCTCCTTTTTGTAAATGGGACGATGCCGCCTCATTTCCCAGAGTGATTTCATCATTGATAACAATTTTTGTATCTGCCCCCGCGTTAGGTACCGCACTTACATCCAATCCCTGGACTCCTTCTTCCAGAGTGGTCCGGTACTGTAGGTGATCTGATTCAAAATTTTCTAATGCTTTTCCATTAATTCGGATCCCCGTCAGAAATGCTTTCGTATCTGCTTCGTAATTTACATGAATCATATGCTGTTTCATGGTGATACCGTCTTTAGCAGTTATCTGCACATAGTAGGAATTTAATCCGTTCATAAATGTTACCGGAACGGACCAGGTACTTCCATCCTTTTTTAAATCCAGCTCTCTGCGGTGTTCTCCCTCCCGTACTTCTACTTTTCCAATACGATCATCTGCTGTGATTATAAGGGTTCCGCTGCTCACGGCAGCATCCGCATTCAGAAAATAACTCTTATCCTGTGGCTCTTCTGCTGAAAATCCTAATTCATCCAATGAAATGCCTTGAATCTGCGTGTTATTTTCTTCTATGATTTTCATATGAATGACATACAGATCCGTGTCACTTCGTTTGATACTATAGATATCACCGTCTTCTATTGGTATTACAAGATTGTCTGAATTGTTCACTTCTTCTAAAGGTGTGCCGTTTCTTGTAATCTCTGTCACTCCAATTTCGTTATTCACAGACTCATATGATAACTCTGCTTTTTCCAGTCCCGCCGGTATATTGATTGTAAATTCTCTCTGCTCTGTGCCCTTTTTATAAAGCTGCTGCCCGTTTACCTTTAAGGATTTCAATGCGGTGGTTCCTTCGCCGGCTCCGATTGCCGTTTCAGCTGATACCGGATTCCCGGGCGTACCGTACTGATCAACCGGATAGATCTGGCAGGTCAGTACTCCCGTCTGTTCTGCCTCTATGGAGGGTTCTGCCGTGATAACCGTTTTATCACTGCCGGCATAATTCCATCGATAGAGTGTCTCTCCCTCACTGTCTCCATCCGGATCTTCAAAATCGTAGCTGATGCCGACTGTATCACCTATCTGATAGCTTTGCTGGGAGAATGCAGGATTAGCTGCACCCGGTCTTTGATTTTCAAAACCAGTAAAAGAAACCGGCTCTAATGCCTCCACTTCTTCATATGAAAGTGACGCATCCCCTGCTTTGAGTCCGGAAAAGGTAATGGTTTTTCCTCTGTCGTTGGTTTCCCATCCGGCAAGCCCGATCTTATATGCATCACCCAGGGGCAGATCCGTGATATCCGTTACATGCTGCCACGCCCCTTCCTCCAATCTGTAATCCAGAGAAATTCCTGCCTCTGTTTTTGTAAATCCCAGATAAGCAGCAGAGACCTCATTTTCGGATGTATTTCCTCCTGTTTCAGTAGCCGTGCCATTTGTCTCCACTACAGTGGCTATGCCGTCATAATGAGACTTTTTTCCGATAGTTACATAATTGTCGTCATCCTGATACAAGATAAACGAACCGGTATCCCACTGGCCGTTCTCTTTCACCGGAAGATTATCTGCCTTTATAACTGTCCGCATGTTCTCTTTGTTGATCGATTCCGGTATATCATATAAAAATAAGTTTTTTACGGTGTTGCTGTTCTGGTAGAGATCGCCAGTCTGCAGATCAATGGTTACGCCGTCCGGATTGAGCGTATAGTTATTTTTATCTTCTCTTAAAATGGAAAACTGCTTATTCAAAGTATCTGTATTCGGCATCGCAATCATAACTGCTTTTCTTACCCTGCTATTCCCTACCGAAGCATTTACCCAGATAATTCCGCTTTTATGGGCTGTTAATAAACCATTCTCATCAATTGACGCTGCATCGGATCCTTCCCCTGTTTTGAAATCCGTTACAGACCAGCTGATTGCGGCTTCCGGATCCGTAACTGCCGTAAACTGATATGTCTTGTTTTCCCCATCCAGGTTTTCCCCATCCAAAAGGAGGTTATCTTCTCCCTCAATGGTTACGGATACCGTTTCTGAAGGTGTTCCGTTCCCCACCGCTAGTTCTAGTGAATTTGAACGTATTATCGTTCCATTCCATTCGTAATAGGCAAATATCTGTGCGCTGCCATTGGCCTTCCCGCTTATATTTCCATTGTCATCCACAGCGATGATATCCGGATTTGTACTTGCATAGTGAATTTGTCTCACCGGGTCCGCTGCCGGCTGGTTCCGGTCAGATACCATTTTAATCTCTTTATCCCGAATTACCAGATTCTCATCTGACATTCCCGGATGCTTTACTGCATACAGCTTTAAGCCATCATCGTATGTATTCCCCTCTATCAATACGTTTTTACATTTGGTAAACTCATATACGTTGTCCTGGGGGTTTTCGTGCTTATCCCCGGAGGAAGTTATGGTTACTTTCTCGGTTTCGCCAACATTTATCGAATTTTTTGCAGATTCAATCTGCATTTGGATATCCGGATCGGTCCGCATAATTTTATTATTCCGTATGGTCAGATTCTCTACACTTTCTGCCTTTACCACCGTATCAGTATCCATATGGAAGGTATTCCCTTCTATCAGAATATTTTTATGGATAGGATTACTTTCTGAAGGCAGGCCGCCTCCTTTTGTTACCGGGTGGATATAAACAGCAGGAGCATATTCCCATGAGGTTCTTCCTATATTTTTTATGTAAAAAGTGTTATTCCGAATCGTCATATCCCGGATTGGACCTGATTCATACCACTCATCCGAATCGTTAGATAAGTAAATGGTAGCCATGGACATATTTAAAAATGTGTTATCCTCAATTAATACCTTATTTCTGGTGGTACACAGAATTCCTCTGGTTGGCACATTCTTAAACGTACACCCTTTTACAGTCACCTGTGGCGCATAAGTGACATTTTCCGCCACATATTTAGGCTGTCCGCCAATTTGTTCGGACAGATAAGAAGGTAGTTCTTCCTGAAATTTAATGATCATTGTTCTAAGGTCATTTCCATCCTCGCCCGGATTGGATACCACTTCCGATACCGTATAAAGACTTTCATTATCTGAAGACTCTAAAGTATCTCTGGTAAAAAAGGCTACCTTGTCACCCACATGATACTGGGGAAATCCTCCCTGCTGTGTATGGATATATTTCAATAAAAGAGTATGGTCATCTCTTCTCTGCTCCACTCTGGTAAATGTTCCGTGTAAGTTAATCGGATCGTCATGAGAGTTAGAGAAATTACAATTTTCTATATTAATCTCCCCTGCTGCCCCGGATGCATGAATAATATCCGCATAACTTACCGTATAGTGACCTGATTGTTCTCTTGGCATAAAGTTACAGTTTCTAAAAGTAACATCTCTGGTCATTTGCAGAAGCCATCCGAATCCATGCATAAAATGTACATTCACATTTTGAACCAGCACATTACTGCTTTCCCAGGTAAACGCACCTGCTGTTTCACGGTAGGCGCTGCTTGCCAGTTCCAGCAGCATCCCCACTTTCTGCATGGACGGTCTTGCTGACTGATAGACAATTCTTACTTTCGTATCACTTAATTTTGTTATGCCCGATACATTGCTAAATGGAGAATCGGATGTAAAATATGCCCGGGTCATTTCTTCTTCCGGTTGATGTGCCACAATAGAATAGGCATTGTGGATTCCGGTTTCTGTCCAGTAGCGTTCCCCTGTATACGGGCTTGGTTCGCTCTGCCATTCAATCGTGTTTCCCTTGATTTCAAAAGGAAAACAGGAGGGAATAAAGAAATCCGTATACTGTTTACCATCTTTTGTTCCCAATTCCGTTATGGTCATTTCAGAAACCGTAGGGACTGCAAAGTCCCATGAAAAATTCTGCAGCTTAACATTTCTGGAATCTACCACTGCAAGCGCCATCATGTTTCCGTGCATCATAAATAAGGAGTCATTTCCCTCGACTGTTAAATTCTCATGACCATCGATTAATATGCCAATCGTCTTTTGAGGGCTTTGAATACTGTTTGTATTAGATGTGTGATATTCTCTTACCTGAGCATGATCTTTATAGATGTGATATTCACCTTTAGGAAAATTCAGAGTCACTGACTCCCCGTCTTTTTCCATTGTTTTAGCTGCCTGCAGGGCATCCCATACTGCCTCCGTGCTGTCCTTTACTCCCGTTGGGTCCGCCCCATAATCGGTTACGTCAATTACATACTCTTCTCCGGCTTCCACCCGCTCCTTTTCCCCTGCTGCTGCGCTTAACGAAGGCAGCAGCATACTGACTGCCAGTAACACTGCAATAAAGATGTTTACCTGTTCTTTTCTCTTTTTCATTGGACCCTCCTTGAATTTAGTATATGTAAGTTAATTATATCCAGTGGATGTACCTATTTACATACAATATTCACAGGAGATTATTCGAATTTATTAACTAACTTCTGGCGTTGCTGTGGGTGTTGGAGCTAGAAAGTTTGGAACAAAAGGGTATAAGTATGACATTCCTATTTGCAATTACATTCCAAATGCCGATCACCTGCATATAAATAATGGTAAGGGATTTTATTATGAGGTACATTATGTATATTCTTCTTTATCTGCTGTATACACTGGTTGCCGTCTGCCTGGTACTGATCTATTACAGACGGAAGCAAATGATAAAAAAGGTATCTGCACTTACGGACTATGAAAAAAAAGTACTGCTCAGCCGATCTGTCAAGCCCTTCGGACTGGTGTGGCATTCCGGGAAACATATTTTTACCACGGCTCCAAATGACCGGAATCAAAACAGCGGATATACGGGGCTTTTTGATGAAAAAGCATCCCGCTTTCATATTCTTTTTGACTGTGAGCCTGTCTGCTTTGAATACCAGGGGAAGACCTGGTTAATTGAGTTCTGGAAAGGTCAGTACGGAATTCATACCGGTGCTGAAATAGGTGTGTATGTCGCAGATCACCTTGTATCATCTGTATTTCTAAATGAAATATATTTTGAAAACGTTTCCCAAAGTGATATGCTGCGGTTTTCATTCCGGCTCTTACAGGGAACAGATACGCTCTTTAGCCTATCCGCCATGCACCGAAGATTGTCCGGTTTTCTTACGGGACATCTGTCCAGTCCAGATTCCCTTAGAATGCAGATATCCATTACATTTCCCAACACCGGCATGATGGACGCCTTTGTTGACAGCCTGTTAATCCTGGGCTATAAGCTAAGTGACCTGTCCCTCTACCAGCTGACTGCAGCGTTTTGTTTTACCTCTCCCAGATCTGTACCGCAAAAAGTGCCGTCATCCATTAATAATGGTATAAAAATATTTTCCAGGAGCTACTGGCTTACTATCGCAAACCGGCTGTGTATGAAATCCTACCTCTTGCTGACCCGCCCTTTTGAGGATACCCAGGACCGCCTCGTCTATCTGATGTTCTACCTGCCGCCCCTTTATCAAAAAATCGTCTGCACGGGAATCTCCGGCAAACGTTTTCGGCTGCCATGAGCTACTATTCACGTCTTAGTAAGGCGTTTGAAAATGCACTGCATCTTCCGCTTACACCGGATTCGAAATATATTCTGATGAGTGACTGCCACCGGGGCAACGGTACCTCTACGGATAATTTCTTGAAAAACCAGAATCTGTTTTTTGCAGCACTTCAATATTATTATATGAATAATTTTACTTATATCGAGCTGGGTGACGGCGATGAACTCTGGGAAAACCGTTCCATGACCCAGATTATAAACATACACAGCAACACCTTCTGGCTGATGTCTAAGTTTTATGAGGAAAACCGGCTTTACCTGATCTATGGCAACCATGACATTATGAAGAGCTTTCCAGGCTATACCAAGCGTAACTGTACGGTCTATTACTGTCCGGAATCCAGAAATTATACCCCGTTACTGCCTGGCATAAAGTTTTATGAGGGTTTGATTCTGGATGTCATACCGGGAATCCATGACGTTTACCTTGCACATGGACATCAGGCCGATTTTTTCAATACAAAACTCTGGCATCTGTCCCGCTTTCTGGTACGCTATCTGTGGCGTCCTTTAGAGTACATTGGTATTCTCGATCCGACCAGTGCAGCTAAAAACAACATCCGAAAACGTAAAATAGAACAAAATCTAAGCACCTGGGCAAAAAATGAAGGACACATTCTGATTACCGGCCATACCCACCGCCCAATGCTGGCAGATGTATCGGAAACACCGTTCTTTAACACTGGCAGCTGCGTTCATCCCAGATGTATAACCGGAATCGAAATTGAGAAACATTGTTTTACCCTGGTTAAATGGACTTACTGTACCAGGAAAGACTTTACCGTAGCAATCTGCAGGGAGGTATTAGCCGGTCCTATATGTATTAATGAATATTAAAGATACTGGGCGTTTGTCTGTTTGAATACCATCTGTGTATGACAGGCAGGTTTCAGAAAGATGGGGTTGGGAGACTGGTATGACACCATGCTCACCCCCCCCATTCCATTATACATTGTCACATCCTTTATTGCTTTTTCTCTCTAAAGATTATATAATATTACATAGCAAATGCGGAAAGGGGTTCCCCATGAAAAACACTTCCTGTATCTTAAAATCTTTGTTCTTTATATGCCTGCTTTTATGCTGCTTTTCCCTTCTTTCCCAACCTGTATACGCTTCTGAAAAAGTACGTATCGGTTACTACGAAGACGGAGATTATATGAACCGTAACAGCAATGGGAACTATGCTGGATTTAACTTTGAATATCTTCAGCAAATAGCAAAATATACCGGCTGGATCTATGAGATTGTAGATGCAAAAAGTTTTACTGCTGCATATGACATGTTGATTTCAGGCGAAATTGATCTGCTTCCCGGCTTGTACTATACCGAAGAACGCGCACAAGATATTCTGTTTCCAGACAGTGCCATGTGCAATATCTACACCACGCTGAACTTACGCAGCGATGATACCCGTTATGACTATGAGGATTTTTCCTCTTTTGAAGGAATGAAGGTGGGCGTAATCCGGGACAGTGTAGATGCGGATAACTTTCATTCTTATTGTAAGACAAATAAAATCAAGGCAGAGATTTTTCCATATGCAGAAACCCAGGATCTATTAGATGCCCTGGATGACCATACGCTGGATGCCATTGCCATCACGCATCTTGGAAAAAACAGTACTTACCGCAGTATTGCCCAGTTTTCTCCCAGCCCGATCTTTATGGCTGTTACCAAAAACCGGACAGATCTGCTAACCCAGTTAAATGCTACATTAAACCGTATTAAATTAAGAGATCCCAATTATGATATTAAACTATATGAAAAATATTTTTCTGTCAGCGCAGCACAGGAACCTGTCTTTTCCCAGTCAGAGAAAGCATTTATCCAGGAGACAGCCCCGATTAATGTGGTTTACAGTTCCAACCGGACTCCCTTAAGCTATTTAAATTCTGTAACAGGTGAGTTCTCCGGGGTAGTTGCAGACCTGTTTCAGATAATCAGTGAAACAACAGGCCTTCGTTTTAACTATACGCCCAAAGAAAACTATACGGACATGCTTGCTTCTGTGAAAGACGGTTCCGCCGAGGTAATTGCCGGCGCAGCCAATGACTATCTTTGGTCAGCGCAGAATCATTTGTCCACAACCTCCTATTTCCTTAGGGCACCTGTAGCAATGATCAGCGCAAACCGTCAGACAACCTCACCGGTACTGGCATTGTCAGACGGATCTTTTCTCTCTGAGAGCATCGCAGGAGATAACAAGGATAAGAAAATTCTGTATTATGACTCTGTGGAAGACTGCTTTGAAGCTTTAGCCCGCGGTGATGCAGATATTACTTATTCCAATACTTACATTGCAGAATACCTTTTATCTGACCCCAGATATGAGCTTTTTTCCATTGTTACGATGACAAATTACTCGGATGAAATAAGCATTGGCGTATCCAGTTCTTCAGATCCCAGAATATTTTCTATTGTGGATAAGGTGTTACAATATACTTCCAATGACGTGATTAATGAACTGGTATTAAAAAACAGTTTAAATTCCCATTCTGTCACCTGGAACGACCTGCTCTATCAATATCCTCTGCAGACAATGCTCATAATACTTTTTATTTTTATACTGGTGGTCAGCGTATTCAGTTACATTTTAATTACAAAGTCCAGAAATCACCGTAAATTTGAAAAAATTATGTATTTGGATGATCTGACTAACATCTGGAACCTGAATAAGTTCCGCCTGGAGGCAGAACAGCTTATGTGTTCTCCCGGCAATCAGCCTTACGCCTTCGTTTATGCTGACATTAATCAGTTTAAGACCATTAATGATACCTTTGGTTTTGCCGAGGGCGACCAGCTGCTGCGTAATTTTGCCAATATACTCCGTGGAAGCATACGGGAAGGGGAATGCTGTGCCCGCGTTTCCGCAGATCAGTTTGTGATGATGCTCCGCTATGACGGCTGGGATCAGCTGACTGAGCGAACGAAAGCCATAGACCGGCAGATGAATCATATTCTGGTGGAAACCAATAAAACTTACCGGTTGATTATTATATTCGGCGTCTATCTCACTCAAGATACCGATCCCCAGGATGTTTCCCAGATGCTGGATCTTGCGAATTATGCAAGAAGAAGCGCGAAGATTACCCATAAGAGCCTGACAATCAAGTATGATGAAAATATGCGCCAGGATGAACTAAACCAGCGAAAACTTGCAAATGTAATGCATGCTGCCTTGGAAAATAATGAGTTTATCCCGTATTTTCAGCCTAAGTACAACATGGTTGATCATTCCATTATCGGCAGCGAAGCACTTGTCCGCTGGATAGACGGTAAAAAGGAAATTAAGTACCCGGGTTCCTTCATTCCCTTCTTTGAAAAAAATGGATTTGTCGTAGAAATAGATTTATGTATATACAAAAACGTTTGCCGTATTATCCGCTCCTGGCTTGACCAGGGGGTAGATGTTAAACCGGTGTCCTGTAATTTTTCCAGGCTCCATTTTAGAAATGAAGATTTTCCACAGACTCTTTGCAGGATCGCGGACCAGTATCAGGTACCTCATGAATATCTGGAACTGGAAATTACAGAAAGTGTGGTTATGGAAAATCGAGATCGGGTTTTGGATTATTTGAATCGATTGAAGAAGCTGAATTTTCTGATTTCCATTGATGACTTCGGTTCCGGATATTCATCACTTGGCATGCTGCAGTACCTTACAGTAGACGTAATCAAACTGGACCGCAGTTTTCTTCAGGAAGGAATTGCAAAAAAGCGCATGCGTACCATTATAGAAGGAATTATTAAGGTAATCCACGGTTTGAATATTTCCATTATTTGTGAAGGCGTAGAAAATAAAGAACAGGCTGAAATGCTGATGGAGATGGGCTGCCACCGGGCGCAGGGATTCTATTACGCCAGGCCAATGCCACTGGAGGAGTTTGAAAATCTGATCCGATAATCTATGAAGCTTACATTGTAAACTGCAGAAAAAAGGAGAGCATTTCCATTCGGAAACGCCCTCCTTTTTTCACCCCTTAACTGCTCCGGCTGTCATGCCTTCGATCACTGTTTTATTTAAAATCATATACAGAACCAGCATTGGCAGAACACTCATGGATACGGAAGCAAATATGGCTCCCCAGTTTTTTGCCCCGAACTCATTCTGAAAATATAAAAGCCCGGTTTGGATGGTTTTCAGCTTGGTATCACTGATAAATGTCATAGAGAAAATCAAGTCATTCCATTTGTAGAAGAACTGCAGAACTAAAACTGTTACCGCAGCATTTTTCATAAGCGGAACTACAATGTGCCACATCATGCTGAAAATGCCGCATCCGTCAATTACGGATGCTTCCAGTATATCATTGGACAAAGACTTCATATATCCGGTCACAAGGAATACGGACAGGGACAGACCGAATGCGATATAAGTCAGAATCAGACACAGGCGGGTATTCACAAGCCCCATCTTATTGTAGATCTGAAATAAGGGAATCAGGGCAGTTGCAACGGGAACCATAATTCCCAGTAAGAAGAATTTCTCAAAAAATCCTCTCATTTTCCACTCCATCTTCGTTACGGCAAATCCGATTGTCATACTGAAGACAACGATAAATACCAGTGAAACCAGTGTGTTGATTAAACTGTTTTTAAAGAAAAGCCCCATATTCCCCCGGGTCCATGCATCAATAAAGTTTTGGAAATACAGGCCGTCCGGTAAAGCATACGCTGCTTTTGTTACAAATTCTGCCGGTTTTTTCAGAGCCGCCGTCAACATCCAGAAAATGGGATACACTTCGATAATCACCAGGATAAAGATAAAGATTTTAATTAATACAGATTTCGTTATTTTTTTTGCTTTATATCCGTTCATATCCGTTCCTCCTATCCCTGTCTGTCAAATTTCTTAATAATCGT
>NZ_JAWYAJ010000558.1:0-12749 GCF_034124845.1 Robinsoniella sp. | reverse complement strand
GCCAAAAAACACTCCGAAAAGGTAAGTAAATACTCAGCTCTGCTCTACGCTTCCTACGCCCATACCAGTTTCCCACCCCCATCTTTCCGAGATTCAGTCTATCGCCACAAAGCTGGTTTTCTCAGCATTTTGGAACCCCTGGGCTGTGGCTGGCTGTTCTTTATTGGATGCAGTGTAGTATGTTTCGGTTGTTTATGTGTAAAAGAGGATGAAAAGTCACCCTGTTTTCCGTAATGAGCACATATAAAACGATCGCTGTAGTTCTAGTGACCTACTGTGTCTATACGAAATCCCTCTGCATAAAAAGCCTGCTCGGTACAAAGGCTCTCTGTATAAAGCATGATCCGCCCGTTTTCCTGCTTATAAGGAAGCACTTCTCCTGTCCGCATGGAGCGGATTTCCCGGATATCTGCATCTAGGTCAAGGGTTAGTATAGGTGGGAGACAGGGTTTTTCTTCGTACAGATAGAAAGCGTATATGGCAGAGGATTTTTTCGTATACTTGATCCTTTCCTGGAAATAAGGTGGGATGATTGATGTCTCATAGATTCCCTCTCCGAACAGAGACAGCCATCGTCCCAGGTCTTTCATGGAGTCTACGGCCGGTTTTGGCAGCTCGCCATCGGGCTGGGGAGCGATATTAAGCGCCAGGTTACCGCCTTTACTCACCACGTCCAGAAGCATATGGACAAGTTCCCTGCCGGTTTTAAAGTGATCGGTATAATGAAAAGAAAACTTTTCCCCAATCGTAGCGCAGGTTTCCCAGGGAACGAACAGGGGCTGGTCGGGAATCTGCTTTTCTGGAGTGATTATATTCTCGTAAGGTCCTCCCACACAGCGGTCACAGACGATCAGGTGAGGCTGGGTGGTATTGCGCAGGGTTTCCACTACTTTTTCCAGATAGATGTCCTGGTTCAGATTATCACTGCTGACCCAACCGCCATCCAGCCAAAGCACATCTATTTTTCCGTAGTTTCTTCCCAGTTCCAGTATTTGCCGGTGGGTAAATTCTATAAATTTTTCCCAGAGTTCAGGATGTTCGCTCACATTATAATTTACATTGCGGGATGGTGCTGTGCCAAATTCTCGGTGCCAGTAATAGTCACAGTTCCAGTCGGGTTTGGAGAAGTAAGCAGAGATGGCAAGCCCTTCTTTACGGAATGCATCATACAAAGACCCGGCAATGTCTGCATAGGGCGAGGTATGAAAAGGGCAGGATTCGTGGGTGATTTTGTAATCGGTAGTGTCCGTATCAAACATGCAGAATCCATCGTGGTGTTTGTTGGTAAACAGGAGGTACCGGAAACCGCACTCCTTTGCCAGAGACGCCCAGCGGTCCGGGCGGAATTTTACCGGATTGAAAGTCTTATTTGCATTCCGATATTGTTCCTTAAAAGTGGGAATGTCTGTCCAGTCCACGTCCTCCTGGGACCAGGATCCGTCTCCGTCTGAGAGCGGCCAGGATTCATAAGTGCCCAGCTGGCAGCCGGGTGCCCAGTGCATCATGATGCCCAGCTTTAATCCCATAAACCATTGAATGTGTTCCCGGACAGCCGGGTTGTCTGCAGGAACATATTTTTGAGCATCGGTATAGGTGTGTATTCCATTTGTTACTACTTGTTCTTTCATGATCAGTTACCTCCATATATTTAGTTTAGTTGTTGTCGAAAGTGATACGGGCAGTGAGAACGCCGGCGGAGTTTTTTCGGTAAGTCAGTCCGCTTTCCCCCTTAAAATTTAACCGGATCCGCTCATTGATATTACGGATGCCAAATCCGTTGGAAACTTTCAGGGAAGTATCCCCGGAGTGTTCCAGAAACTTATTGAGCTCTCCAGCATCGCAGCCTGCCCCGTCATCCGTAATATCAATGATGACGCCATGGGATGACCGGTAGATATGAACCTGAATGTGCAGGTCTTGATCGCTTTCCACCAGTCCATGGGAAATGGAGTTTTCAATCAGAGGCTGCAGAGTGAATTTGGGGATGTATACGGAATTCAGGTCTTCTGTAGTGTCTATATCCAGCATTAGTTTCTGGGTATGCCTCAGCTGCTGGATGTTGATATATTCCTGGATATTTTCCAGTTCACTTAAGACAGGAACAAGTTTATCCGGGTCCGTAATGCTGTACCGCATCAGGTTTGCAATGGATGATACAATTTCTGCGATACTGTCTTCATTTTTTGAAAGCGCCATCCAGTTTACAATATCCATGGCATTGAAGATAAAATGGGGATTGATTTGTGCCTGAAGAGCCCGCAGCTCGGACCGCTTCTGCTGTTCCGTCTGGGTTTGAATATCCCGGATCAGCTGGTTGTTGTGTGTGATCAGCTGTGAAAAGCTGTCACAGAGCATGACGATTTCCTTATCTTTGGTAAAATGCAGGGTGTCTAACGAAAAATTCCTGGTATCATGTATGGAGCTGATGGTCTTTGCCAAACGGATAATTGGGCGTGTGAAACGATTGGAAATCAGGTAAATACCAGCCATCAGAACCAAAAAGATCATTAGTACAAACAGCAGATAAAAGCGCATCAGGTGACTAAGCTGAGACTGGATATCCTGGTAAGGGGTCAGAAATAATATTTTCAGATCATATCGTTCCAGGGAGTTCAGGCTCATTACATACCGCTGATTATCCAGTGCAACAATTTCTCCGCCAAATGACTTTCTTGCCATGAACCGGTCACAGGCTTCCAGGTAAAGGGATTCCTGGGCATTGCTTGAAAATAAAAGCTCCTGCTGGCTGCTGAAAATGGCATAGCCGCTGTTATCACTGATTGGCTCAAGGGCAAAGGTACGTGCCAGATCTTTGGATGCAATACTGATTACCATCACCCCCTGACCTTCTTTGGAATAGGGGCCGGTATAGTAGTTATTATGTATGATCTGTGCAAAACAGAAATTATTCGTCTGGGGATCCAGGAAGATGCGGCTCCTTTTACCGGATTCCATTAACTGCAGATACCAGTCCTCTTTTTTTACTTCGGTATCGGCAAAGATGTTGCTGGTAGATACAAAAGGATTGGTATTCAATGTCTCGCTACGAAAAAATTCTGAAATGGGCAGGCGGTCATTGAGAAACAGTGTGTTTTTCAGGTACAGGCTGCTGCCCAGAATCTGATCAGTGGAATAATGAGAGAACTGGTTGGTGATGGACTGCTGGATTTTAATTTGTTCCAGAGCGTCAGTGACCTGACCGGTACTTAAGTAGATGCCGATGGCTTCATCTCCAATGATCCGCAAGGAGGTCTGTCGTATAGAATCCAGGAAACTTTCAACCATATTTGAATTCATCGACACTGCTGATTTCTGATAGCGCATTATTTCAGTCTCATATCCCTGACGGAAGAGAATGAAGATAAAGGCGTAGGATAAGAGCGTAATGACTAAGATTCCGCAGGAAAACGCTAAAAATATTTTCTTTTTTATTCCCATGTTTATACCGTCCGGTCAGATGCTTTTTTCAGATTCAGCGATTTTTGAATACATAAGTTACGGTACTCGCTGGGTTTCATGTTCATCTGCTTCTTAAAATATTTTGCAAAATATCTGGAATCCTCGTATCCGGACTTCAGGGCCACTTCCGAAATAGGATACTGCACGTCACGGAGCAGTTCTTTTGCCTTTTCCATACGCAGATTTGTCAGATAAGTACTCAGATTTTCACAGGTGGACTGCTTGAATATAGTACTCAGATAAGAAATAGATACATTCATGGAATCCGCTAGATAGGAGATATTAAATGCCGGAGAATCAAAATGTTTCCCCATGTATTCCCGTGCCGTCTCCACCAGCGTGTCGGTACTTGCATGGCGCTGTCTGCTGCTGGCAGTCATGACATCGCTGTAACGGGTAATGATAAAATTAATTTTCTCCTCAGGGTTTGGCAGATCGTAAAACTGGCTCAGCGTCTTGGATCTGGATGTTTCTAATACAGACTGAGAAATATTGAGCTGTTCAAAATAGGAAAACAGATAATTCAGAAGCTGGGTTCCAAGTGCATTGCCTTCCTGGCTTTTCATAGGACCGAAGTAATCTTCAGAAGAAAAATAACAATCAAAAAATTTCAAATCACATTCTCTTAGTGCGGTAAGGATCTCATCCTTCAAGGAGGGACTCCATGATTTTAAATAAGTGTCCTTTCGGAATTTCTTTTCCTGGTTGATCCGCAGCAGCAGTTCCTCCAGGTCTTGGAGCTTTTGTCTTGTTACCGGCTTTAAAATATAATCAGTTACCCCGTATTGGATCGCTTTTTGCGCATAGGTAAATTCTCCATGTGCACTTAACAGAATCAGTTTTATTTCCCAGTTCTGCAAAAAAATTTCTTTCGCCAGTTCCAGGCCATCCATCACTGGCATTTTGATATCCGATATAATAACGTCCGGAGGCGAAAGCTTTATCAGTTCCAGGGCGTCTTTTCCATTAGAAGCAGTTCCGGTCAGGGTACCGTCAAAACGCTTCCAGTCCAGCATGGATATCAGACCTTCCACAGCGTACTTTTCATCATCAATTAATAATATATTCATAATTCTCCCTTCTTTTATACAGACCCTAAAGCCTGTTATAACCTTATATTTGATCAATTTGCACGCTTGTGCTATTCAAGAACCAACAGCTAGAACGCTGTACTCACTTGATTTCTGGAGCATATGAAGCAGAATTATGCTAATTCAAAATCAATTGTGTGAACTTTGTCCGAACTTTGTTCCATTTTTAGATTATAACGGATTTTATAGGAAGAGACAAGTAAACGTGGCAAACGCAGAAAAATAGTGCACCTTATCAAAAAAAAGTCAAGTTGTTCTGTCGGGGTCGGTACTTGTATAATAGAAAAGGTAATAGAACCGGGGACATGTACAGAAGTTGCTTAACGAACGTCCACTGGACGTTCAACAATCCTCGCGACAATCACCAAATGGACGCGCCAGCGTGTCCGTTTGGCTCGTTGCTCGGGATATGAAAGGACCCCTGAGATGGTCAGGGGATGGAAAGGAGGATAAAATGCATATGAAAACAAACGGTAACAGAGCCGGAGCTTCCGGCGCCGCCAGAAAGAGAATGCTTTATTTTAAGAAAAATCTGCCTTTGACTCTGATGGCACTTCCGGCAGTTGTAATTATGATTTTGTTCAGATATCTGCCTTTAAGCGGAATTCTTTTGGCATTTAAGAAATTTAATGTTCGAAAAGGGATTTTTGGCAGTGAATACATAGGATTAGACAACTTTAAGTTTTTATTTAAAAGCTCAGATGCATTTATCATTACAAGAAACACACTGCTTTACAATATCTTATTTCTGGTCATTGACCTGGTGATTGCGGTTGCAATTGCCATAGTGCTGAATGAACTGTGGAATAAGAGGAGATCAAAGGTTTTCCAGACCATATTTATGGCACCTTATTTTTTATCCTGGGTAGTGGTTTCTTTTGTAGGGTTTGCACTGTTAAGCGTGGATAACGGATTGTTTAACCGGTTATTGGAGCTGTTCGGTAAGGAGGGGGTCAACTGGTACAGCGATCCGAAATACTGGCCGGTTATCCTTGTAATTGTCCAGATCTGGAAAACAGTAGGATATTCTACCGTTATGTATCTTGGATGCCTGACGGGGATTCCGGGGGATTACTATGAAGCTGCGGTCATGGATGGCGCCACGAAATGGCAGCAGATCCGCTATATTACCATACCATGTATGCGCTCTATGATGATTATCCTGTCCATTTTGGCAATTGGAAAAATCTTTTTTGCCGATTTCGGGCTGTTCTATCAGATGCCGAGAAATAACGGACCGTTATTCCCGGTGACAAACGTTATCGATACGTATTTATACCGTGCGCTGAAGGAAACGGGCAATATCGGAATGGCAACGGCTGCAAACCTTTACCAGTCCGTAGTGGGATGTGTACTGGTGGTGGTTTCCAATATGTTTGTAAGAAAAATAGATAAAGAAAGTGCACTGTTTTAAGGGAGGGAATCGGCATGAGTGCTTCAAAGAAAAGAAAGAAAGAGGAGCTGCTGGAATCCAATCCGGATTTTAACCGGATATCGGGAAAGTCCAATGTCATCTGGAATATTCTCCTGACGGTTATGGCATTGTCCTGTGTGCTGCCGCTGCTTCTGGTGGTAATTGTGTCTTTCAGCAGCGAAAACAGTATCTATCAGAACGGATACAGCTTTTTTCCATCCGAACTGAGCCTGGAAGCATACCGGTATTTCTTCCGCCTGGGAGACCAGATCGTCCGGTCATATGGAGTGACTATTTTCGTCACGGTCTTTGGCACATTGTTCAGCGTGTTTATCACCTGCCTGTTTGCCTATGTACTATCCAGGTCAGATTACCGTTATAACAAAATATTAACGTATATGATGCTGTTTACGATGTTGTTTAACGGGGGAATGGTACCAAGCTATATTGTGAATACCCAATTTCTGCATCTGGGAAATTCCATATGGTCACTGATACTCCCCATGAGTTTTAATGCTTTTTATGTGGTGGTACTGCGAACCTTTTATAAGAGCATACCAATGGAGATTATTGAAGCGGCGAGGATCGATGGATCCGGTGAATTCAATACTTTCCTGAAAGTGGTATTTCCGTTGTCAAAACCGGGAATAGCCACCATTTCCCTGTTTACCATGATTGCCTATTGGAACGACTGGTTCCTGGGGATGCTTTATATCATGGATCAGAAAAAATACCCGATCCAGACCTTGCTGTGGAGCGTGCAAAACAGCCTGGAATCGGTGAAGCAGTCGGCATCCAATGCCCTGGAGTATGCGGAGGTTGCAAAGTCCGCACCTACTGACAGCGGACGTATGGCGCTGACGGTATTAGTTGTGATACCTATTCTGCTGGCTTATCCATTCTTCCAGAAATACTTTGTAAAAGGATTGACGGTTGGAGGAGTGAAGGGCTGACAGATAGTATATAAAATGATTAGTTTAAGGAGGAACAGGTATGAAAAGAAAGACAATCGCAGCTGTACTGGCTATCTCTATGGCAGCTGCACTGCTGGGAGGGTGCGGGGGCACTGGAGAGACAGGTTCTGCGGCTTCTGAGACAAATGCCAAAGGCACGGAACAAGGGGCAGCGGAGTCAAAAGGCTCAGAAACTGGGGCATCAGATTCAAAGGACACAGATGATGGAGCATCAAACTCATCAGACACAAAAGATGCGGCTTCAGAGTCTAAGACGTCTGGTTCGGATGACATTGTAACATTAAAATGGTATATGTCCATTAACCCCGTAGCACCGGACACCGATAAGGTGATTGAAAAATTAAATGAATACACCAGAGATAAAATTGGGGTTGAAATTGACTATCAGGTCATTGCCAATCCCGATTATAAAGAGAAGATGCCTACGTATATCAATTCCGGTGAATACTTTGATATCTGCTTTACTGCAAACTGGACCACAAATTATGCCCAGTTTGCCACAAGAGATGCGTTTATGGATATCACAGAGCTGCTTCCCCAGTATGCGAAAGAAACCTATGACTTTATTCCCCAGGAGGAGTGGGATGCGGTAAAGGTAGACGGCAAGATATACGGAGTGCCCTCTTATAAAGAAATGGGCTGGCAGGGTTCGATCTATGCAAACAGTGATATGGCAAAGGAATATGGAATTGATTTGAGTAAGGTTAAGACGTTAAATGACTATACAGAAGTTTTAAAAACCGTCAAAGAAAAATCCCAGGCAGAAGGAAAAAATGTGATTGGGTTATCAGGACTTAACAGTGGATTCCAGCTGGGTGTTCCCTTTGAATCCCTGACAGGTACGCCTGCTTTACCGGGTGCATCTGCAATTCCGGAAACGAACCTCTTCACAGACCAGGAGGAAGTGTTCAACCAGTATGCCACACCGGAATATATGGAATATTGCAAGATGGTGCACGGATGGTATCAGAATGGCTACATCTCCAAGGACCCGGTACAGTATGATTCTGACATTGCAAACAGAGATAACGATTTTAACAACGGAAATCTGTTTTCCTATGTGACAGCGAATGCCCCCGGTGCGGCACAGATGCTGGAGACAACGGCGGGACACGGAATTACATCCATCGATCTGACTATGCCGATATTTGAAACGAGAAGCGCTCTTGGCGGACTGCTTGCAATTTCATCCGGAAGCGAACATCCGGAAAAAGCCCTGGAATTCATTAACCTGTTGAATACAGACCAGTATGTGGGAACTTTAATCCGCCATGGTATTGAAGGCGAACATTATACAGCAGTGGGTGACAACCAGATTGACCGGACTATGGGCGGTACACTTTCACCGGATAAGAACGGCTATGATTACACTTTTGGATGGCAGTTTGGAACACCGTTCAATCAGAAATGGGATATCTCATATCCTGAAAATATTGTAGAATTGTTCGAGGAATACAACGGCAAGAGCATTACAGCAAAACACAATGGATTTATGGTTGACACTACTACGGTAGAAACGGTAATTGCTTCTGTGACAAACGTGGTGGCACAGTATGGACCGGCGCTGGAATCCGGTATGGTAGATCCCGAGGAAAAGATTCCGGAATTCCTGAAACAACTGGAGGAAAACGGTGTGGATGAGCTGTTAAGTGAGATCAGCAGCCAGATTAAGGACCAGAAATAAAATGAAAGAAGGGAAGGAAAAACCAAATATAGTATTTATCCTGACGGATGACCAGGGGGCATGGGCAATGCACTGTGCTGGAAATGAAGAAATCAGAACACCGAATCTGGACCGTCTTGCAAAAGAAGGAATGAGGTTTGAAAACTTCTTTTGCACTTCCCCGGTGTGCTCACCCGCAAGGGCATCCATTCTCACCGGAAGGATTCCGTCCCAGCACGGTGTGCATGACTGGATCCGTTCGGGGAATCTGGATCGGGAGAGCCTTGGTGGAAAAAAAGAGGACCCTTATTATGCAAGTGAAGGAAAAGCGATTCCCTACCTGGAGGGAATGCTTACTTACACGGATGTTCTGGCGGAGAACCACTACAGCTGCGCCCTTGCCGGGAAGTGGCATCTGGGTGACAGCAGGAACCCCCAGCATGGATTTACACGCTGGTATACCATTGCCAGAGGGGGGTGTCAGTATTATAAGCCGGATATGATTGAAGATGGTGAACTACACTTTGACAACCGGTATGTAACGGATCTGATCACGGAAAAAGCAGTTTCTTACCTGGATGCAATGAGCGGGGAAGAGCCCCCGTTTTATCTGAGCATCCATTACACAGCTCCCCACGACCCCTGGGATGAAGAACAGCATCCAGGAGAATTCGTGGAGCTATACCGGGACTGCAGCTTCCGTTCCGTCCCGGATCTTCCGGTACATCCAAACCAAATTGAAAGCGCTCCATCCGGTACCGGAGAGGTCCGCAAGTCGCTGTTAAGAGGTTATTATGCGGCAGTGTCCGCTATGGACGCAGGGGTTGGGAAGATACTTGACAGACTGGATGAACTTGGAATCAGACAGAATACCATCGTTATGTTTATGGCTGACAATGGTATGAATATGGGACACCATGGAATCTGGGGCAAAGGAAACGGAACATTCCCGTTCAATCTATATGATACAGCAGTGAAAGTACCGTTTCTTGCATCCTGGCGCGGGAAGATACCGGAGGGTATTACAGCGGAAAGCATGCACAGCCAGTATGACTTTATGCATACGCTGCTGGATCTGGTTCAAATTCCGGTGGAACTGCCAGAGAATCTTCCGGGGAAGAGCTTTAAAGAGGTATTGCTTACCGGTGCTCAAAAGGATGACGGAGAAGTTGTGGTGTATGATGAATATGGCCCTAACCGGATGATCCGTACCAGGGAATGGAAGCTGATTCACCGTTATCCCTACGGACCGGATGAACTGTACCATTTAAGCTGCGATCCCCAGGAGACGGATAACCTCATTGGCAGGGAAGAATATGAAACTGTGGAGAAAGAGCTTCTGGACAGGCTGACCCGGTGGTTTATCCGGTATGCAGATCCTAAAATGGATGCGTCCCGGGAAGGAGTGACCGGTTTTGGTCAGTTGTGCAGGCCGGGGTGGTACTCCAGGGGAAACAGAACTTATGCAAATTCACCGAAATATCAGAATAAGGAGTAATGAAACTGATTTTATGCCCTGCTGCCAGTTATAAAACGCTATGGGGTGGGGTTTTCAAATGGAATAGGAGGAAAAAGGGTATGGGAAAGAGACTAATCAGTATGTTTTTGGCACTTATTCTGCTTTTGGCAGGTATTCCGGAAATGGGGCTTCTTGCAAAAGCAGCAGAACCGGGAAGTGCGGATTTGTTGAAACTCGTTGTAAATGAGGTGCCGCTAATTCAGCAGGAATTTAATCCGGAGCAGACAGAGTACACGGGCACCGCCTATATGAGCGTTAAAAAGCTGAATGTATGGGCGGTTCCGTCCGATTCCGAAGCGAAAGTGAATATTAACGGTAACATAGTGAATTCTGCAGATGTCTCAAAAGCTAATAATTACGGCAGACAGGCAGTGGAATTTGACCAGAAACAGCAGGCGGACATTACAATACAGGTAACCAATGGAGACAGTGCAAAAACATATCATGTCCTGATTCAGAAAGAGAATACGGACTACCGCGGCAGATCCTTAATTGAAGTGAGGAGTGTTTCAGCCAAAAGTGAGCAGGAGGGATTTGAAGCCGCAAAAGCCATTGACAAGAATGAATCGGTTGGCTGGAAACCAAATGCTTCCAATGCTAAAGAGGTGGTTGGTCAGTACATTGATTTTGACTTAGGACAGAATTATGTGGTGAGCAGAATGACGGCACTGCTTAATACCCCGGAAGACTGGGGACAGAACAGCATATGGAAAAACATGGTGGGTGTGCAGGTTCGGGAAGACGGAAGTGAAGAGTGGACAACGGTATTTGAAAAAGGAAATTTAAGAAACCGCACCCCAAGACAGATTACCGATCCATCCAGACAGTTTCACCGTTATGAATTCGGAGATAACTACACAGGAAGATACATCCGATTCTCCTATACACAATATGAAATGAGTCTGATTCCGGAGATAAAAGAAATGATGATCTACGGTTATGAGCCTGGTGATCCCAGTATTCCGGAGCCATCCAGTGAAGAGATCAATCAGGAGTGTGTCGTACCCTCCAACCCCAATATTTCACGTGGACAGGAAATTCTGATGGATAAAGGATTCCAGTATACATCCTGGGTTGCCAGCGGTGATTACGGAAGGGGAACTTATGATGCAAAAGAATATAAGGGCAGTGAACTGACCGGATTAATTTTTTACGATCCGCCGCTGGAAAATACGGAATTTTTTAAGTATACGCCTAATGCACAATGGGGAATTGCAAAAGCACCATGGGGCGGCAATGCCATGAGTGGAGCCGGAGAGCCAAGGGATTACCTCCCGGAAGAGATGCGCCCGTATGTTGCCAACTTTGTCAGCTCCTGTTTTGGGGATGAAGGACTATACAGCCTCACAGAAGTAAATTTATTTAAAAAGTGGTTTGACTGGAGCAAAGAAAACTATCCCGGCGTCATTCTGCATTCCAACCAGGCTCTCGGCAGAGGATGGGAGAATAATAATGCCGAGCCAATGCATGTATTTACGGAAATTGCACAGCCGGATCTGCTGACCCATGACAACTATTATTATAACGGTACCGGATGGGACAATGATACCGGGTCTACAAGAAACGTAATTATGTCCAGCAGCTGGCAGAGAGAAGCGGCACTTGCCGGACTCACCGGAGACGGAACCATGCCGATCCTCTTTGGACAGTATGTGTCCGCATTCGACCGTGACCTTACAGAATCACAGAAATATATGATCAATAATGTTTCACTGGCAATGGGAATGAAGTGGCTGGATTTATGGCGGACAGAATTTGCTTTTGATGAATGCTTCTTATTTGACTATGACGGAACACCAAAACGCTCTTACTATGAATGGGCTGATATTATCCGCCAGACAAAAAATATGGGGGATGCTTTGATCCGGTTAAACAGCGATACCCTTGTAACGAAAACGGGGCTTAACGCCAGCGGGAATCCCAATACGGCAGCCAGCCGGCCGGCTACGGATGTAGTTGGGGGAATGGGAAGCTTTGAAGACAATACAGAGAAAAACATGGAATATTATATATCCGGTGTAGAAGCTGAGAATCTGGGTACCGTAAATGGAGGAAATCCGGGAGATGTGGTTCTGGGTTACTTTAATCCTCTTCCGGGGCTGACCTCCAAAGAACTGACTGATTATTTCGGATGCAGTTATCCGAAGGGATTTATGGTAGTAAATGGTCTTTTTGATGGAATGAAAAAGGCTGCACAGTCAGGAAACAATGGAAAGAACTGGATTCAGGTGGATGATGGAAGTGAAGAAGAAACAATGCAGCATATTACTCTGACTTTTGCAAAGGACCATCCGCAGCTGAAGAAGGTCAACCGGGAAACAGGCAAGATAGAGGCAGTGGAGATTGGCGCAGACAATACCCTGGAAATTACCATGGGCGGTGGAGCGGCAGAACTTTATTTCTGGTCTGATGTGTCCGCAGATGCTTCTTCCAATCCGGAACAGGCAGAAGCAGCTTTTGACCAGGATATTTCTACTTCCTGGGCAGCAGCAAGCGACGCGGCTTATCCGATTACACTTGATAAGAAATTTTCCGGTTCCTACATGATCAATAAAGTTACCATAAATGAATCCGGAAGTAATATCACAGGATTTGATCTGGAATACCGTACAAGTGAGGGAAACTGGGA
>NZ_JAWYAJ010000557.1:0-3589 GCF_034124845.1 Robinsoniella sp. | reverse complement strand
TTCTCTGGAATATTCTTTACCTTCCACAATACTTTTTAGAAATCCTTCAATGAAAAAGTTCTCTTTGTGCATAATAAACTGCCGGCGTTCTTTTTCTTTCAGCATTTGCAGCAATTTATTTTTCATTTCTGCAATCACCTGCTCTGTTTTCGCTTCCTCCATTTCATACTTTAAAATATAATCCTCGGCTCCGCACTTCAAAGATTCTTTCACAAATTCAAAGTCATCATAAGCACTTAATGCCACAAATAGCACATCAGGAAACTCTTTTTTTGCAGCTCTGATCAACTCCACTCCATTCATAAGGGGCATACTCATATCTGTGACAACCAGGTCAAACCGTTCCTGGTGCATCAGGTCCAATGCCTGTTTCCCATTTACCGCTTCCGCTGCAATAACAAAATTATACTTTTTCCAGGGCAGCATTTCCCTAGCTGCATACCTGAAATTCTGGTCATCATCAACAATCAAAACCTTATAATTGTTCATAAATCTCCCCCTCCTTCGTATCCTGATAGAATGGCAGCCTGATTTCTATCTTAGTTCCGTTTCCTTCTTCACTTGTAATATGAAATTCAAATTCATTCTTATAATAAGCCGCTAATCTTTCCATTACAATCTTAATGCCGATGCTGTTAAATCCCTTATACTTTTTCTCCTGATGTAAAATCTCATCCAGCCTCTCTTTTGAGAAACCGACTCCATTATCCTCAATTTTTAAAACTAATGACTGCTCTCCTGCAAGAACCTTTATTGTTATCTTCCCCTCCCCGGTTGACATATCAATCCCATGATAAATAGAGTTTTCTACCAACGGCTGCAAAATAAATCCCAGCATTTTAAGGCCTTTTGTAAGTGGATCAATTTCATAATCAACTTGAAAGGCATCTCCATACTTTGCCTTCTGTAAAAATATATACTGATGTATGTAATTTACTTCTTCCTCTACCGTAATAAATGCATCTGTTTTTTTTATGGCAAATCTCATGAGGGAGATGACCGAATCCACCATGTTCTCCACTTCCGGGTCCTGCTTCTTATGAGCTAACCATTTTACAGATCCCAGCGTATTATACAGAAAATGTGGATTAATCTGCGCCTGAAGCGCTTTAAACTCAGCCTCCTCTTTGGCAAATTTTTCTTTTGCCAGATTATCAATCAGATTTTCAATCTGAACAGACATATAGTTAAACTGCAAACCAAGCATCCCAATTTCATCATAACTAACCGGACGAACTCTTGCCTTGAAATCCCCTTTTTCGATCCTCTTCATATTTTCTTCCATCAGCGTTAAATTCCTGGTAATCGTCTTCGATATAATCCAGGTGAAAAATACCGCAAAACCAATACTCACCAGCACAATCAACGCAGCCGCCAGGAAAATAAGTTCCTCTTTTTTCATCAGTTCCCGAACTTTAATCAGACTTACCACATGCCACTGTTTCTTACTGCTCAATATACTTGTTACCTGATACTCCTCTTTCTCATAAGGAACTCTGTAGTTTTTCAAAAAATAATCCTGATCATTATCAAAAACAATACCCTTTAAAGGTTCATTTTCCAGATCATAGCAATAATTTTGAAGTACTGCAGACCGGGCATTGGTGATTATAAGATTTTCATTGGACAGCAGTTCATCCCCCCTGTCAATAAAGTCAAAAAAAGACTGGTTCATAAAAAAGCACAGAAGTCCGTTCACCTCAAAATTCCTATCATTTACAATCAGCCTTACAAATACAATCTCTCCGTCTAGAACCGTCCAAGCAATCGGACTGCTCTTCGTCACCAGCCCTCTTAATTCATCCAGTTTCTCCTGAGCTTCCAGTATATTTTGAACCTCTGTCCCACTTCTGGTAAACTGATAAACCATTCCATACTTAGATTCCAGAATTGCTGACCGGGAATACTGATAAAGAGAAGGCTGTTGAATAATGGTATCTGCAAAATTAGTATTCTTCTCTTCATATTCAACCGAATCATCTTCTATGTTTTTCTGAGACAGCAAATCCTTCGTACTCTGGAAATTAACGATTCGATAAGATGTACTCTCAAACTCCGCAATGCGTTCATCCAAATTATAAGCAATCTGCTTTACCAGGTTATTCGATAACTTCTCCGCATTTCCCACCATAATCTCTTTAAATATAATAATACCTGCAATCCCCGAACACAAAATACCAAACACGCTGACAAATATAAGCGAAATCATAATCTTCCTTTTCAACTTCATATTTTTCAGTTGTTTCATCTTTAGTAATACATTATCCCACATGATTTTTGTTTTTTAGAAGGGTATTCACTAACTCAACTTTATTATTACATACATCTTTGCCCTTCTAATACACTCCTTTTTATATTTTTAACTTCCTGATCTCAAACTTTCTAATCGCTAGATTAACGATTATATATGATCTGTTTCTAATTATTAACAGTTTAATACATAAGATTGGAATCTACAATATAATTATTTCGTGCCTTCTAATTGAAATCTTGTCTTTTATAAAATTCTTAGTTACTACTTCTAAGTCTAAGGTTTTATTGAAGCTTAAGGTTTTCTTTGAACCTTAGGGTTTTCTTCGAATCTCAGTTTACTATAACCCTAAGATTTTCTTTGAACCTTAAGGTTATCTTTGAACCTCAGTTTTCTATTGAACCTTAAGGTTTTATTTGAATCTTACTTTTCTAATGAATCTTAAGTTTTTATATTGAACTATAAGGTTTTCTTGAACCTTAAGGTTTACTTTGAATCTCAGTTTTCTATTGAAATCTAAGGTTTTCTTTGAGTCTTACTTTTCTATTGAATCCTAAATTTTTCTTTGAACCTTAAATTTTTATTGAACCTTACGCTTTTCTTTGTACCTTAGATTTCTATTGAACACTAAGTTTTTCTTTGAATCTTAGTGTTCTATTGAATCCTAAATTTTTCTTTGAACCTTAAGCTTTTATTGAACCTTACGCTTTTCTTTGAACCTTAGATTTCTAATGAATCCTAAGTTTTTCTTTGAATCTTACTTTTCTATTTTAACCTTAAGTTTTATTGAACCTTACGCTTTTTTTGAACTATAGTTTTTCTTTCAATCTTAGTTTTCTGTTGAAACCTAAGTTTTTCATTTAACCCTGAGCTTTTCATTTAACCCTGAGCTTTTCATGAAACCCTATTCTCTCTATTGAAACCTAAGTTTTCTATTGAACCTTAAGCTTTTCTTCAAATCCCAGTTTTTCTTAGAATCTCACTCCACACATTAGATCTATTTTAAACCCTATAATAAATAAACTTCCCATCATGGTAAATATTATATTAAACATTTACTTATTATAACTATAAAACAATCCATTCCATATAAAATAACGCAAAAAAAAGCAGCTACCATTAGCTGCTTCACATACATATACCTTCAAAATCACACACAGAAATTCATCAAATATCATCCGTTCTAACTTGCAAGATCAACCGTGTTGACCAAGGTTAACTACGTTAACCTTTTCCTAAACCTAATGGATAAGCCTTCGACCTATTAGTATTAGTCAGCTCCATACATTACTGCACTTCCACCTCTAACCTATCTACCTCGTCGTCTTCAAGGGGTCT
>NZ_JAWYAJ010000556.1:0-4739 GCF_034124845.1 Robinsoniella sp. | reverse complement strand
GATTTAAACAGGCTGAATATGCCGTAGATAAAAACTGGTACTATGATTTTGGTGCGAAGATCAATCTTCCTTCCTGGTACCACGTAAATAAGGCACAGAATGATTACGATAAAAATGCGCTGATCGATGTAAATCCCGAATTTAAAAATGCCAGAAGTAATGACTATACGGTATTAAATGAGGAGGGCATGAAACAGGTAGGATTTGAAAACTTCGCCATGGATCAGTTTGGAAAGCCGGGATGCCCGTGCAAGGCTCCGATTTATGCAAAAATTGATTCCGGTTCAGGCGGTTCTGATATTCTCCAGAGAGAAGAGTGGAAGGGTGCAACGGTGACGGGGATTGATGACAACATAATTTCATCTACCGCATCCAATGATTATAAAGGCATTTATTTTGAAGAAGTGCCGGAGGGCAGTGAGGCTTATGCACTGGGCTACCGGAAGCGTGACATTGTAAAATCTGTAAACGGCACAGCCTTAAGTGACAAGAAATCCTTCTTTTCAGAGTTAAAGAAAATAGAGTCCAATGCGCTGGTAATACTGGATATACACCGAACAAACAGTATGCAGACCTTAAGCTACCACAAGGCAGACGGAACATCCCGCTATATTGACTGCAATGACCCGGAGATCACATACAGTACTCAGGTTTCCACAGACTTATATACCCAAGACGCCTGGTATTTTGATTCCAGAAAAAGCGATGACCAGGGATCTACGGTGTGTGCATTCCCGGATATCAAACAGGCACAGTCCGCATGGTTTGAAGTAGCTTTTCAGGGGACGAAGATTGAGTACATCACCAGAAAATACTCGGATCAGGGCGATATAGAAATGATTCTGACCAATGCAGATACGGGTGAAGAGGTAGACAGGAAGACAATCAGCTGTAAAGATAACAGCCGTCTCTACCAGCAGACCGTGTATACATCACCGATATTGCCACAGGGGAATTATAAACTGCGGGGTGAGAAGAAATCCGGCGTATATATGATTGTGGATGCATTTCAGGTGTACCAGGAAGAACAGGATATCTTAAACGTGCTTACAGATCCGGCACAGATGAAATATGCCAATAACACAGTAGTATCCGAACCCCGCGGGGGAGAGACTTTCCAGACCGTGATGGATCTTAAAAATAAAAGTGCATCGGATATAGAAGGCAAAGTATCTTATCTGTTATATGATATTGAAAAAGGATGGAAGCTGCTTGGTGTACAGGATGATCCCATTGTTATTAAGGGCGCAGAAACTCTCCATTATACGGGAAGCTATACGTTCCCCGAGGATGTAAGCAACAAAGTACTTCAGATTCTGGTGACAAATGCTGCAGATGAAGCAATTGCCTATAATACCTGGATCAAAGCAGAAGGAACCGAAATGCAATCGGCTCCGGTTAATCCAGATACGAAGGAAAATACCATCGGAATCAGCTATGATAAAAATACCAGAATGGTAAATGCCACTGCAGCGGGAGTGACTTCCAATTCACAGGCGGTCATCCGTGTAAAACTGGAGGGGAAAGATCTCTATGTAACTCAAGTAAAGGCACAGGGAAAACGGGCAGGCTTTCAATTTGTACTGCCGGATTCCATGAAAGAAGCAGGCAGCGTAGATTTCTTTGTTCACAGCGAATTAGGAAAAGCGCTGGAGTTCAGTCTGAATCTGGATCCGCAGGAAAATGTGGTAAATAAAGACACACTGAATCAGGCGATAGCCGCAGCAGAAGCAATTACCAATGAAAATTATACAAAGGACAGCTGGTATCTGTTCCAAAAGGCATTGAAGAATGCAAAGGACGCCGTGGTATCAAAAGAATTAACGCAGGATATGGCGGACCAGCTGGCAAAAACATTAAAAGAAGCACAGATGTTATTGGAAAAAGCGGAATATACCGAGATTACAAAGGGAAACAGTGATGAAGTGAAACGCACCGGAGAATGGACAGTCCGGGCAAATTCAGAATCCTGTGACACAACAGTAAAAGGCAGCTATGCAGAGTTTGCGTTTACCGGAAATGCCATTGAATGGTACGGCGTATCTGCAAATGACCATGGAATTGCAGAGGTATGTATCGTGGATCAGACAGGCACATTGGTAGAAGGATCCAGGAAAATGGTGGATTGTTATACGGCAAACAGAGGCACAAATGTATTGTTATATCAATTCACTGGATTAGATCCCAAGGGCAGTTATAAGATCATCGTAAAGCAGGATGGGAAAAATGCAAGTGCAGGTTCCACTTATGTAGAAATCTATTCCTTCCGGGTACAGAAAACAGAAAGTGAAACCGTAGATAAAACGGCTTTGCAGGCATTGTACGACACCGTTGCTTCTTATAAAGAAAGTGACTACACAGCAGAAAGTTTTGCAAAGTTAACAACAGCGGCAAAGCTTGCGCTTAAAGTGTTAGAAGGGGAGGAAGCCGGAAATGCAGAAGTATCCGATACCTGCAGCCAGCTTCAGGATGCCATTGACAATTTAGTACGGATCGTAAAAGCCGAAGGCGTTGCCATCAGCCAGGCACAGGCCAGGTTAGAACCGGGAGAAACCCTGCAGCTTGCGGCAAATGTGAAGCCGGAAAATGCGACCAATAAAAATATTACCTGGGTATCGTCAAACGAACAGGCAGCGGAGGTAGACCAAAGCGGAGTGGTATCGGCAGTTGCTGACGGAGTATCCGTCATAAGTGCAATTACACAGGACGGAGGATTCGAGGCAGCGTGTACCGTGACCGTGAAAGAAAACGTGAAAGTAACCAGTGTGAGCCTGGACTGTAATGCAGCCAGATTTACGCATATGGATGATACGCTGCAGCTGACCGCCGTTATTACGCCGGCTAATGCGGATAACAGGAAAGTGACCTGGGAATCATCGGATTCTGCAATTGCAGATGTAGATGAAAACGGACTGGTTACACCGGTGGCTAATGGTGTTGCTGTAATCACGGTAACAACAGAAGACGGAGGATTTACAGACCAATGTAAGATAACGGTAGACATACCCAATGAACCGGTAAAGGTAACCGGAATCCAGCTGGATACCCAGTCCGCTACCCTGACGGAAGAAGGTGAAACCTTAAAACTGAATGGGAAAGTGGAACCGGAAAATGCATATAATCAGGAAGTGATGTGGAAATCTTTTAACGAAGCAGCAGCGATTGTGGATGAAAATGGACTGGTAACAGCAGTAGCAAATGGAACAGCTATCATCGCAGTTACAACACGGGAAGGAGGCTATGCTGCCCTTTGTGAAGTAACCGTTGCAATACCGGAACCTGTAATCCCGGTAACCGGAATATCTCTGGAACCGGATACGGCACTTCTGAAAGGACTGGGAGACAAGCTGTCCCTGAATCCGGTAGTTATGCCGGAAAATGCCACAGACAAGACCGTAACCTATCGTTCATCCAATCCGGATGCGGCAACGGTAGAGGAAGATGGTGTAGTTACTGCAGCAGGAGAAGGAGAGACTGTAATTACAGCAGTCACATTAGACGGAGGATTTGAAGCAGTATGTAAAGTGAAAGTAGAAATTCCGGTTGAAACTGTGAATGTGACAGGAGTTACTTTGAGCCAGACGAATGCACTTCTCACAAAAGAAAATGAAACACTGCATCTGGTTCCACAAATTCTGCCTGAAAATGCAACCAATAAAAAGGTACTGTGGAATTCTTCCAATACGGAGACCGCAGATGTGGACGGCAACGGAGTTGTTACGGCAAAGGCAAATGGAGAGTCCGTCATAACGGTTACCACAGAAGACGGAGGATTCACGGCGCAGTGCAGGGTGAAAGTAGAGGTCCCGGTAAGAGTAGAAAGCATTCGATTAAGCCATGACTATGTCCGTTTGGATAAAGAAGGAGCCACACTTCAGCTTCAGGCTATCATAAATCCGGATAATGCCGAAAATAAAAATGTGACCTTTACAACCACAGCGCCAGAGGTAGCCCAGGTAAGCAGGGAAGGCTTGATCACAGCCCGCAGTAATGGACAGGCTGCAGTGATTGCCACTACCGAAGACGGCAGATTTACAGCGGTATGTATCGTAACCGTTGATATCAAAGCTCCCCATGTGGCGGTAACAGGAGTAAAGCTGGATAAAACAGAAGTAAACTTAACTGCAAAAGGAGAAACTGTAAATCTGAAAGCGGTTGTAGAACCCGAAGAGGCAGCGAACAAAGGGGTATTATGGACTTCCTCCAATACGGGAATTGCCCTAGTAAGCCAGTCAGGGGTTGTGACAGCAGTGGGGAATGGTACGGTAACCGTAACGGCTGTAACGGCAGACGGAGAAAAGACGGCGTCCTGTAAAGTAAATGTTAAAATTCCGGTACCGGTACAAAAGCCTGCAAAGGTTACGGGATTAAAGGTAAGCAGTGCAGTATATTCCATGAAAATAAGCTGGAATAGAGCAGCAGATGCCAAGAGCTACCGGATCTATATTTATAAGGACGGAAAGTGGAGAACAGCAGGAAGTACGGCAAGTAACAGTTATACTATTAAAAAATTAAAAGCCGGAAACAGGTACAGTGTAAAAGTGGCAGCAGTTAATCAGGCTGGAACAGGTCCCGATTCCGCAGCGTTAAAGACAGCGGCAAGACCTCAGAAAGCCGTAATGAAAAGCATTGTAAAAACCGGCTCATCAAAAGTAAAAATTACTTATAAAAAAGTGACATGCAGCGGATACCAGATTCTGATGAAGTCAGGAAAAGGCAGCTACAAGCAGATTAAGACA
>NZ_JAWYAJ010000555.1:0-10030 GCF_034124845.1 Robinsoniella sp. | reverse complement strand
GAGTAAACAGTACGATGTGGAAAAAGAAGACACTCAGGAACAGGAAGGATATTTTGACCGGTTTCCGACTTCTGAAATAGAGAGAGACTTCCGGGTAAGCAGCGATAGCTGGAAAGCCAAAGACATAACGTTCACCCTCTATAATCAGGTGGAATCCATACCGGATCCAAAATCCTGCGTCGAGGAATGTCTGAAAGAAGTAATTGTTCCAGCTGTACTGGCTGAGTTATCCATTGATAACCGCGGATGCCCCAATGGAAGAAAGGCATTTTTCGGATTTAATGAAGTAGAAGAACGGTATGGCATGCGTCCTCTTTCCAAGGGAATAATGCATGGTGTGGGACAGGGGGGAAATCTGGCGGTTTTTACCCTGGATCAGGATGCCCATCCGGCGGGCGGATTTTGCCCGGAGTGCATTTTGGGAGAAGAGGACCGTGATAACTGGAACTTTCGACTGGGAAAGACAGCATTACTGGTGCTGGATGTACCTGCGGATACAAAGAAGACCTTCCGTTTTGCAGTCTGCTTTTATCATGGCGCACAGGCAACTTACGGGATCGATACAAAATATTACTATACCAGATATTTTCATAACATTGAGGAAGTGGGCAGCTATGCACTTTCCGTATTTGATCGGATTGTAGACAAATGCCGGGAGGCAAACCTGAGATTTGACAAGGAAAGCCTTACGCCGGAACAGCGTTTTATGTTGTGGCATTCCATAAAAAGTTATTACAATTCATCACAATTTCTGATCAAAGACGGTGAGCCGCTCTGGATGATCAATGAGGGCGAATTCCGAATGATGAATACCATGGATTTGACGGTTGACCAGTTGTTCTTTGAAATGAAAATGAATCCATGGACGGTCCGTAACGAACTTGATTTTTACCTCCGGCATTATTCCTATGAGGATAAGGTACGCTTTCCGGGCAGCGACACTGAGTATGAGGGCGGAATCAGTTTTAGCCATGACTGTGGCGTGGCGAATATATTTGCACCAGAGGGGCGGTCAGCCTATGAAAAATGCAGGCTAACGGACTGCTTTTCTTATATGAGCCATGAGCAGCTGGTAAACTGGATCTGCTGTGCCCTGGTGTACATAAAACATACCTGCGATCAGTCATGGAGTGACAGCCGCAAAGAAATATTGAAAAGCTGTTTTGCCAGCATGGTTAACCGGGATCATCCCGATCAGCACAAACGAAACGGGGTTATGGGACTGGACAGCACCCGGACAAAAGGGGGTGCGGAGATCACCACTTACGACAGCCTGGATGCATCTCTGGGACAAGCCAGGAACAATATCTATCTGGCGGGAAAATGCTGGGCAGCTTATGTGGGACTGAAAGATTATTTTGAAACGAACGGGGAGGAAGATCTTGCCAAACAGTCGGCACTGCAGGCGCAGCGGTGTGCGGAAACGATACGGACTCATATGACAGAGGGGGGATACATACCGGCTGTTATGGATGAGGATAATGATTCTAAGATCATTCCTGCAATTGAAGGGTTGATTTTCCCATATGCGCTGGATTTAAAAGAAGCTTATAAAGAAGACGGCATTTACGGAGGATATATCCAGGCATTGAAAAAACATTTTGAAACAGTCATGCAAAAGGGAGTCTGTATCTTTCCGGACGGCGGATGGAAGCTCTCTTCCACAAGTAATAATTCCTGGCTCAGCAAAATATATCTCTCTGAGTTTATTGCAGGGAAAATTCTTGGATTTGACCGAAAGACTTATATGGAAGAAGCAGACCGGGCGCACGTGGACTGGCTGACCCATCCTGAGCATTCATACTGGTGCTGGTCGGATCAGATTGTAAGCGGCATTATCAGTGCAAGCAAATATTATCCCCGTGGTGTAACAAGCATTTTATGGATGGAGGAATGACAAAAATGAAGGCACTTACTTACTATAGCCCCACCGAAATAATCTTTGGGTGCGGGAAGCTGGATGAGACAGCAAAATTGGCAAAGCGGTTTGGAAATAAGGCACTGCTCGTGACCGGAAAAGGAAAATCCTCTGTAAATGCAGCACGCCGGGTTCTGGAACTTTTACAGGGGGCAGGTATTGAAACGGCACATTATGACGGTGCAGCACCCAATCCCACCACTGATCTGGTAACAGAAGGACTGGGGGGCGGATCAGCCATGGACACTGCAAAAGCAATCGCAGTGGAGGCTTCACACCCCGGTACCGTGTGGGATTATAACTGCCATACAGAGGGACCAACAGATAAGACACTTCCGGTAATTGCAATCGGGACAACCGCGGGAACGGGTTCACAGGTGACCCAATGTGCTGTGATTACCCGGACAAAAGACAAGGATAAGTCTGCTGTCTGGCATCGGAATATTTTCCCCAAAATTGCAATTGTAGACCCGGATCTGACCAGGAGTATGCCAAAAGCGGTAACAGCACAAACCGGATTCGATGCATTCTGCCATAATTTTGAGGCATATCTCTCGATAAATACCAGCCCAATGGTTGAACGGATGGCGTTGGAGGCCATAGAAGCCATTGCGGAATATTTGCCCAAAGCGCTGGCAGACGGGAATGACATGGAAGCCCGTTCCAGGATGGCTTGGGCAGATACCCTGGGCGGATTGACAAACGCCAATGCCGGGGTAACGCTGCCCCATGGACTGGGCATGCAGGTGGGAGGCCACTGTCCCCAGGTGACTCACGGACAGGCACTGGCTGCATTTTATCCCGCATTTACCAGATACACTTACCCTGCAGCAGTGGAGAAATTTGCAGCAGTAGGAAGAATTTTAAATCCCGGGCTTCAGGCGGAAACAGAAGAGACAGCTGCAGCAAAGTGCTGTGAGGAAATTGACAGTTTCTTAAAAAAGATCGGACTCTGGATTGGCTATAAAGAACTGGGGGTTACCATGGAAGATATCCGTGAGATTGCAGACTGCGGACAGGTACTGGGCGATTATCTGAACAACCCGAGAGTGGCTGACATTGAGGAAATGTATGAGCTGCTGGTTTCCTGCTATGAGCGGGATTAGAATCTGGCACCCACATGAAAGAAAAGGAGCGTAAGGCAGATGAACTGTTTAAGCAAGCAGCAAGTAAAAGACGTAATTGATGGCAGAGGAGCAGCATCCAGACCGCCGATTCTCTATGATTTGTGGATCGGAGAGAATGTGTTTGACTGGAATCCAAAGGAAAGAGAAGCATGGCTTTCCGGTTATCCCAGAGACATCGAGGATGTGTTTCTGAACATCCCCGATCTGATTCATGCTCCGGCAGATGATCCGGATTACCGCTGGGCAGGCACAGATATGGAAGAAATGAAGGAAAAAGGATGGGATGCCAGGATTTTAATTGAAGACTGGGAGAGCGGGGATGCAGAAAAATTCTTTGAGACATTTCCGGATCCTGAGTATCCTGGGCTGATCCCGGAGAAGAAGCCCTCCGGAGAACGATATACCCTGGCAAGATGGTGGTATGGATTATTTGAACGACACTGGTCGCTGCGGGGCATGGAAAATGCGTTGATGGATTTTTATTTATACCCTGATGAAATCCACCGCCTCTATCAAAAACTAACGGACTTCTATATACGGATTATGGAGAGAGCCTGCACAGAAATGAAAATCGACGGATTCTTTGTCTCAGATGACCTGGGAACTCAAAACTCCCCGTTTTTTTCACTGGATATCTTCCGGGAATTCTTCAAACCCTATTATCAGCAGATATTCCAAAAGGCACATGAACTAGGTACCCATTTCTGGCTTCATACCTGCGGAAACATTGAGTTGTTTCTTCCTGAGTTTATTGAAATTGGGCTGGATGTCATTCATCCCATACAAAAATATACCATGGATGAAAAAAGGATTGCCGCCTTATACGGAGACAAGATTTGTATTCTTGCGGGATTCGATGTGCAGCAGACGATACCTTTTGGATCGCCGGAAGAGGTGAGAGAGGAAGTCAGGTATCTTCTGGATGCCTATTGGCGGGAAAATGGACGCTTAATGGTTACCATGGGGAACGGATCGACGGAAGACTGGAAATTAGAAAGCCTGCGGGCGCTGTATGAAGAAACTGTGGGGTATGCAGTGGTATAAGTATGAAAGACAGTTTTCAGAAAATGTAACTGTCTTTTTTTCGTCTAATTCTGACAATTTCATTAACTCTAAATATATTGCTTATAAAATAAAAAAAACCCCAGGGGGAGCTTGTGTGACATATTGTTTATAGATATAATGGAAAAACACAACAGAAATGGGAGGAAATACAATATGAAAAAGAGAATGAAAACAGTCATAGCACTATTTTGCATGACAGCAATTTTATCAGGCTGCAGCAGCTCAGGCGATTCGGGAACAACAATTGCGAAGCAGAATGATAAAGCAGCACAAGGACAGAGTACGGAAAATCAGAGTACCGAAGGCAAAAATTCCGGGAGCCAGGGAAACGACAGCCAGGAAAGCGCCATTCAGAGTTCCGAAAGCCAGGGTACCGAAAACAAAAATATGGAAGCGGGAGAAATTACCGTTGGTTTTTCCAATGATACGGATAGCTGGGATCCCTGTACCGGATTTGGTTACACTGGTTCACCGCTCTATAGTACACTTGTTAAAATCAACGGAGATAATAAACTGGAGAATGACCTTGCTACAGATTATCAGATGAGCGAAGACGGATTAACCTGGACATTTAAAATCCGGGATGGCGTTAAATTTACAAACGGTGAAGAACTGAATGCATCCGATGTTGCATTTACTTTTAACACAACGAAAGAAAAAGCCACTTATGTGGATTTGACAATGCTGGATAGCTGTACCGCAGTTGATGATCATACGGTAGAATTTAAACTAAATAAACCATGTGTGACTTTTATCTATACGGTGGCAGGAGCGGGTATTGTACCGGAAGATTCCTATACCGATAATTTTGGCATGGAGCCAATTGGGTCAGGACCTTATAAATTAACCCAGTGGGATAAGGGACAGCAGTTCATTTTTGAAGTAAATGAAGATTATTACGGGGAACAGCCGGAAATTAAAAAAGCGGTGTTTCTTGTGCAGGAAGAAGATGCCCGTTTTGTAGCAGCCCAGTCAGGAGATGTGGACATTGCACTTACATCAGCAACGCTGGCAACCACTCAGATTGACGGTATGCAGGTGGAATCGGTAGACTCCGTTGATAACCGCGGAATAACAATGCCAACTGTACCCGATGAAGGAAAAGTTACGGAAGACGGATACAAAATCGGTAATGATGTAACTTCTGATATTGCAGTCAGAAAAGCTATGAGTTATGGAATTGACCGTGAAAAAATCATCAGTGAGGCATTGAACGGTTTTGCAAACCCGGCATATTCTGAATGTGACGGACTTCCCTGGTGGAACGAAGAGGATAAAATCGATACGGATATTGATTATGCCGTAAAAGGTTTGGAAGATGCAGGCTGGATTGATACAGATAATGATGGAGTCCGGGAAAAAGACGGGTTAAAGGCTGAATTTAACCTGATGTATTTTGCAGGAGATTCCATGAGGCAGGCAGTAGCCATGTCGGTAGCAAACCAGGCGAAAGAAAATCTGGGCATTGCAATCAATGTGGAAGGTGTCAGTGCAGATGATACCGTGAAGAGAATGTTCTCCGAACCCATGATCATGGGCTGGGGATCGGACAGCCCGATGACTTCTTATATGTTATTCCACAGCAGCAATGCCGGAAAAACTGATTTCTATAATCCTGAATTTTTTACAAATGAAACAGTGGATAAATATCTGGATACAGCTATGAATTCAAAGACATTTGAAGAATCACTGGAATGGTGGAAGAAAGCACAATGGGATGGGACAACCGGTACTTCCATGCGGGGTGAAGCACCCTGGGCATTCTATGTGAATATGTCACATCTGTATTATGTAAAAGACGGACTGGATATTGGTAAACAAAGGATCCATGCACATGGTGCCGCATGGCCATTGATTGCAAATCTGGCAGAATGGAAATGGAATTCATAATGAAACTTTACGGGGACAGGCGGATCAGCCGGGTCCCCTAATTGCGTTAGAGCGTGTTTTAAAATTGCATTCTGTCAGCTGTGTTATACATTATATTTTTGTATATAAATTTTGGAAAAAGGAGAAATGAAAGTGGGGAAAAAAAGATTTATTAAGACTACCGGCCGCTATATGATCAGGCTGGTTACACTTTTAATTGCAATCAGTATCATAAGCTTCATACTGGTAAGTATGTCGCCGGTGGATCCGGTACAGCAGTATGTGGGCGCTGTACCAAATGTAAGTATGGAACAGAGAGAGAAGATTGCCCAGTACTGGGGACTGGACAAGCCGCCTGTGGAACGGTTTGGCATTTGGGCGAAATCCCTGCTCCATGGGGATTTCGGAACCTCTCTGATCTATAGAAGACCGGTGCTGGATATTATAGGGGAAAAGTTTGCGGCATCACTGGCACTTATGATTACGGCATGGCTGCTATCGGGAATCATTGGATTTTCCATCGGCTGTATTATGGGAGCATTCAATGGAAAATGGCCTGACAGGATATTAAAAAAGATCTGTCTGACCATGTGTGCCATACCCACATTCTGGATTGGAATTGTACTGCTGATGGTCTTTTCGGCTAAGCTGGGATGGTTCCCTATGGGAATGAGTGTTCCCAAAGGAGTGCCGTCGGATCAGGTCACGATCTGGCAGCGTCTGCACCATCTTATTCTGCCGGCGCTGACACTGAGCTTTTTGTCATTTGCCAATATTGCACTGCATACCCGGGAAAAGCTCACAGATGTATTGGAAAGCGATTATGTGCTTTTTGCAAAAGCAAAAGGGGAGTCCCGGTTGCACATTCTGAAGAGACACGGTCTGCGCAATATTATGCTTCCGGCAGTTACCATGCAGTTTGGTTCCTTTAGTGAATTGTTTGGCGGATCGGTACTGGCGGAAACGGTATTTTCCTATCCGGGACTGGGAGCAGCGGCTTCCGCAGCAGGCATGGGATCAGATGTGCCGCTGTTGCTGGGAATTACGTTATTCAGTGCAGTTTTTGTATTCACGGGAAATCTGCTTGCAAATATCATTTACGGAGTGGTTGATCCGCAGATCAGGGAGGGATATCAGAGTGAACAATAGTGTAGCTGAGAGAACGAAAGTAAAAAAGATGCGCATAAACCGCAGAACACGCACGATTATTACAATTATTGTTATCTTTCTTTTTATACTGGGGGTATATCTTGCGGGTACTTTTATGAGCAATGATCTGATACAGGCTGATTTTTCCCAAAAAGGACTAAAGCCATCCTTAAAGCATCCATTTGGTACAGATTTATTGGGCAGAGATATGTTAGTGAGAACGGTAAAAGGTTTGTCAATCAGCATTGTGGTTGGAACGGTTGCATCCACAGTCAGTGCGGTAATTGCACTATTTGTAGGGGTGGCTGCAGCATCCGGTTCTACCCTGCTGGATCATTTTATTAACTGGCTGATTGATTTAGTCATGGGAATTCCCCACACAGTATTATTAATTTTAATATCATTTGCCTGCGGAAAAGGTTTAAAAGGTGTTCTGATTGGAGTTGCGGTAACACACTGGACCGGACTGGCGCGTCTAATTCGAAGTGAAGTACTTCAGATCCGTTCCCAGCAATACATAGAAGTATCCAGAAGGCTGGGGCATTCCAGCAGATGGATTACAATTAACCACATACTGCCGCATATGGTTCCCCAGTTTATCATCGGATTAATCCTGATGTTTCCCCATGCTATCATGCATGAATCTTCCCTGACATTCCTGGGATTTGGGTTGTCACCGGAACAGCCGGCGATTGGAATTATTTTATCAGAATCCATGAAATATATTTCCACCGGCATGTGGTGGCTGGCATTTTTCCCGGGACTGATGCTGGTTATCATTGTTCTGTTATTCGACAGGCTGGGTGAAAATTTAAAGAAAATCGTAGACCCATACAGTGCACATGAATAGGAGGTTAAAATGTCTGTAAAAAGTGATTCACTCAGAGAGCCTGTTCTGCAGGTAAAGGATTTATCAGTTTCTTTCCATATGTATGATACCGGTCTGGAACAGTATGACCTGAAAGTTATCTCGAATTTAAGCCTGGATGTAAAGCCCGGGGAAATCGTAGCGATAGCCGGATCCAGCGGTTCTGGAAAAAGCCTGCTTGCCCATGCGGTTATGGGACTTCTCCCGGAAAATGCTGCAATATCCGGTGAAATGTTATATAAAGGAGAAGTCTTAACACAAAAAAAGAAAGAAACACTGCGTGGAACGGAAATTGCATTAGTGCCCCAGTCGGTAGCTTATCTGGATCCGTCAATGCAGATTGGTTCCCAGGTATTGGGAGAGCATCCGGGAAAAGAAAAGAAAAATGCGCAAAAAGAAGTTTTTGAACGATTTAAACTGGATGAGAAGATCGAAAAGTATTATCCGTTCCAGCTGTCGGGGGGGATGGCACGAAGAGTCCTGGTTTCCACGGCAATTATCAGCGGCGCACAACTGATTATCGCAGATGAGCCAACGCCTGGTCTGGATCTGGAAATGGCATTAGAGGCACTGCAGTGCTTTCGGGAAATGGCGGACAGCGGGAAATCCGTGATATTAATTACCCATGACATTGACCTGGCATTTCATGTGGCGGACAGGGTGGCTGTGTTTTATGCAGGAACAACGGTAGAGATGGCACCATCCTCCGATTTTATCACAGGACCATCGGCATTGCGGCATCCCTACTCCAAAGCGCTCTGGAATGCGCTGCCCCAAAACGGATTTGAACCCATACCGGGATTTCAGCCATATGCAAAAGCCCTTCCTAAAGGATGTCTGTTTTCACCAAGATGTCCTCTTCGGACAAAGGAATGTGAAGAAAAAATACCTATGCAGGAATTGCGTGGGGGAACTGTGAGGTGTATTCATGCAACTTGAAGCTAGAAATGTCAGTTTTCGATATCATGAAAATGCTCCCTGGATATTAAAGGATGTGAATCTGAAAGTGGAAGAAGGAGAGCGGGTAGGTCTGGTGGGACCCAGCGGCTATGGGAAAAGTACGCTGCTACGGTTGATGGGCGGTTATATAAAGCCGGATCAGGGAGAGATACTGCTGGATGAAAAACCAATGATTCCCAAAGGTGTCTGTCCTGTCCAGTTGATCTACCAACATCCCGAAAAGGCAATTAATCCCAGATGGAAGATGAAAAAAGTACTGGAGGAATCCGGCATGTTCCGGGATGAGGTAATGGAGGCTCTGGGCATCGAAAGTGAGTGGCTGGGACGATATCCCCGGGAATTATCCGGGGGAGAGCTGCAGCGTTTTTGTGTGGCAAGATCGCTCTTTCATGGAACACATTTCCTGCTGGCAGATGAAATGAGTACCATGCTGGATGTGATTACACAGGCGCAGATCTGGAAACTAATGCTTAGGGAAGTGGAAAGCAGGAATCTGGGGCTGCTGATGGTGACACATAATAAAGCGCTGGCTGAGCGGGTTTGTACGAGAATTGTGGATTTGCGTGATCAGAACATGGGCTAGTTTTGAAACACAATATAAAATGAATTGTGAAAGCACCAGATAATCGGCTTATCTGGTGTTTTATTTTTTTGACACTATTTTAATAGCAGCTTTGCCGTTAGATGTCTCTCATTATTTCTAAAAGTTTGTTAAGCTATAAAAAATCATGTATGACATAAATACATTTATGTTATAAATTGCAGTTATGTCATAAATATCAGTTATATTACAGAATTACCACCTTCCATTTCTAACTGCATATAATGTAAATTTGTACTCAGATGCTCTGCCATAGCTTCTGAGGCAGCCTTTTCATCATGGGACAGAATGGCATCCACGATTTTTCTGTGGGTCTTGATAGTCTCATCTTTTAGAATTCGCTGGGTAAGAGTAGTTATAAAATCAATACCGCTGCGATCGATAATGGGGATGATGCTCTGGAGTACAATGTTTCTGCTGGCACGTGCAATGCAGGCATGGAAGGCGATATCGGATTCTGTATGATCTTTATT
>NZ_JAWYAJ010000554.1:0-8265 GCF_034124845.1 Robinsoniella sp. | reverse complement strand
ATGAACCCACAGCAGGTCTGGACCCCAAGGAACGAATCCGTTTCCGCAATATAATCAGTGCACTTGGCAGCAACCGCATTGTAATTCTATCCACACATATTGTATCAGATATTGCATATATAGCAGATCGAATCTTAATCATGAAACAGGGACGAATTATAAAGCAGGGAGTTCCAGATGAGCTGATACAATTTGCAAGAGGAAGTGTATGGGAATGCCTGGTACCTGAAAATCAGGCAGAGATATATAACCGGAAATATGCCGTCAGCAACTTAAAAAATATAGATGGAAAGGTTCTGCTTCGGATCATTGCAAAAGAAAAACCGCTGGAAGAAGCTGTACCGGAAGAACCTAATCTGGAAGATGTATATCTGTATTTTACAGAGGAAGCAGGTGGACAGCATGAGAATTTTTAAAATGGAATTCTATAAAATTTATTCGAAGAAGATAATTTATTTCGGTTTAATCGGCAGCATTCTGTTTCTGTTATTTTATTTCTGGATGTCTGTTCTTGGGAGCGAATATATGTACATCGATGGAAAATGTTACACCAGAACTGCTGCAATACGGGAAAATATCAATACAGCCCGTGAATATGCAGGACCATTGACAAAAGAAAAAGTACAGGAAATCGTAAACCGGTTCGGTTATACCATAGAAGCAGACCAATTAGAGACTGATCTTAAAACCGGAAATACAAAAAAAGGCTATTACGAAAACAGTACCAAAAAATTTATTACCGAAAATTTAACCACGAAAAGGTTTAACAGGGAAGGAGAGATGCGACTGATCTCTGAACAGGATTCACCTGTAATTGCAGAATTAATGGATGGAACCCGCACTTTTGGTTTTACGGATGGATGGGGAAGTGATTTTCGGGAAATGCAGATGATGGTTATGGTGATCACTTCTGTCCTGATCGTAATTGCATCAGCACCTGTATTTTCCGAGGAATATGCGCTGCATACGGCTGATATTCTTATGATTACAACATATGGAAAACAAAAAAGTGCAGTTTCTAAAATATTGGCGGCGCTTTGCTTTTCTACACTATTATATTTCACGGTTACGGCACTTCTTTTCAGCGCCTTTGCTGCCACATATGGAATCAGTGGATTTTCAGTAAGTGCGGATCTGGTATTTTCGGATTTGGCATTTTCAAAAATAAACGATGGAACAGTGGGGAGTGTACTAATTCAGTATATAGCAGCAGGACTGCTTGGGAGCTGGGTAACAACCTGTATAACTTTATATTTTTCCGCAAGACATAAACAGAGTTTTTCCGCTCTTATCTGGGGGATGATGATTTATCTGCTGCCTATTATTATTAACACAATTATCCTCTCGCCTCTTCGTCCAACCAGATTTATCATGATATGCCGTATGATAATCAGATGGTTTCCAATTTATCTGCCAATGAATGTATTGAGCGGAATCGTGCCGATACAGCATTATCTGAGCTATGTGTGTTCCTTGCTGCTGATTGTAGGAGGAAGTATTTTAGGCGTAAGAAAATATATTCGGTACCAGGCAGGATAAGAGAAAAAATATCATGATCATAAAAAATAAGAATTTAATTATAAAATTTGTGACAAAAGGGTTGGGCAGTTTGTTTTATATATGAGATCTCAAAAAAATAATAAAACAATATAAGCCAACAACGAACGAGCGGGAAAGGAGGGTGGTGCCTGTTTGGATGAAAAAATATTGGAAGTGTTTGAATGCTATAAAGATATGGTTTTTCGATTAGCACTTAGTTATACAAAATGTATTGCGGATGCAGAAGATATCAGCCAGACGGTTTTTATAAAGTTATATGAAAATTATGGCAAAATAGAGCAGGGAAAAGAAAAAACATGGCTGCTGACGGTAACTGCGAACCAGAGTAAAAATCTTCTGAAATCCTTCTGGAGAAAGAAAACAGAGCCTTTGGAAGATATCTATACATTTGAATACCCGGAGCAAAGCAGCGTATTTGTTTATGTAATGGGATTGAAGCCAAAATACAGGGTTGTTATATATCTTCATTATTATGAAGGATATGATTCAAATGAAATTGCCCGGATACTCGGAATTACCCAGTCAGCAGCAACAACCAGATTACAGCGGGCTCGCAGGATGCTGCGAAGCAGATTAGAGGAGGAGAATAATGGAGAATTTGTACAAGCAAAGTATGGATCAGGTGAAAATGTCTCAGGTATGTGCAAAGAGAATCCGTAAAGACTATTCCTGTTGTGCTTCCGGGCATGTTACGGGGAAGCATCCCCATTTCAGGAGCTCTTTTAAAATGAATCGGGCAGCGATTGCCGTAATGGCATTTTTCATCTGTTTATTATCTATAACAACCGTAGCATATGCAGCTACAAATGGTCAGATATTTGATTATGTATATTCATTTTTCAGCGGTGGCGGAATCCGGTATGAGGAAGGTGAAAATGGAGAATCAGCAACGATTGTCACCATGGGAGAGGATAGTGTTGCTCCGGCCGTAATGGATAATGGCAGATTGTATTTTGTGGCTGCGGGAAATCATGTGGATATAACGGATCAAATATCCGAAGAAAAGCCGTTTCTTTTTGAAATCACGGATGACCAGGGAGTGATTCACAAATATATTATTGGAGGTTTGCCCAAAGAGGAGCATTTTGGTTATCAGGAAATTCTATTTAATGAGAAGGGAGACTGCCTGGGCAGTTCAGGCAGTTATGGCAGTCAGATAAAAGAGGTCAGGGAAGAATGTGGCATTGAAGATATAGCATGGCTTAAAAACGGTAAAAAGCAGTTGGGATTGGAAGAGTGGTAATGATTTCACACACTTGGAAAACTTAATAATGTCATGGTATATAGTTCTGAAATACACGTTTGCAATAAGAGTTGGGGGATTCCCCCAGCTCTTTTTTGAACATATGGCTAAAGGCAGCTGTATCACTGTATCCAAGCTTTTCAGCTAAAGCAGTTATTTGTATATTACCTGCGGAGAGTTGTTTTTTTGCATAGTCAATTTTGAGATAACGGAAGTATTCCAGGAATGTTTTTCCGGTTTTCTTTTTCAGCAGTTTTGTTATGTATTGCCTTGTAAATCCAAATTCACCGCATAACAGGTTCAAATTAAAATCCCGATCTAAAAAGTGAAGATACATGTAGGCGGCAATATCATCTCCAATGGTTATTTCCGATGAAAGTCTGCCTGATTTTTGTATCATGTGCTGCAGCAATTTCTGAAAGAGGCTTTGATTTTCCAGCAGCGTATTTTTCGGGTATCCAGTTACAAGTTCTTTCGCCAGTTCTATTGTGTTATCCGTACATGAGGACTGCATAGGCAGCTGTAATTTGAAATAAGGAGGAAACATTCCGGAACCGGTATCCAGGATTTCCATAGACGGTACAGTGGCACCCCCACGGTTTATTATATTCCATTCCTCCGTGGGCATGAAGTGAATAAAATAAAAAGATGCAGGATCCGGTTGCGGAGGTACTCCATAATGAAGCACATTAGGAGTCTGGATAAACCAATCTCCTTTGTTTAATATGTAAAGCTGGTTATCCTCCATAATATGTATACAGCCGGAACGGACAAACATGATATTAAAGGCAGGAAAGATCCTTTTTACATGCACCTCGTTCGGCACAAAATCTTTACGCCCACAAAAAATAAAAGATGGCATGCTGTGGGAAAGATTGGTAAGAAATTCTGTTTTAAATGTAGATAAGGGCATATATTCCTCCTTTATAGATGCAGAATGTAAATCGCTTTCTTCCTGTTTAAATTTACAAACATGATCAAATAGTTTCCAAAATAACAAGTGCCAGTTCCAGACAAACATATACTTTCTTAAATATATTCTATATAATTATCCTTGTCAACAGGCAAAAGAATGATGAAACAGGATCGATGAATCAGGGACGGGGATTCACAAACGAATAATCAGGAGGTGCATGAGCATGATACCATTTTTAGAAAAAGATAGGAAAGAGACACCATTAGTCTCTAATGATGAAATGGAACAAATATATAAGGAATTGCAGACACCATACAAATGGGGAGCAGTTGTCAAAATGGAACATCAGCTAACGGACTGTCCAACCATTTTTCGAAAAGAAGGGTTATGGTATATGATGTATACTGCAATTGACCCTGGTGCAGAGAATATGGGATATGATACCTATCTGGCTGTTAGTTCAGATTTACTGCATTGGGAGGAAAAGGGGAAGATCCTTACCAGAAGCAAGGAAGGCTGGGATGGCTGCCAGGTAGATGCAGGATTAGCTCTGCTGGATACAGCATGGGAAGGAGAACATGCGCTTCATTCTTATGGTGGAAAATATTGGGCTACCTATCTTGGGGGAGAACTGCCCGGTTATGAGACACCCCCCTTACATATTGGTCTGGCATGCAGTGATGATCCGACTCAGGCAATAGAATGGGAAAGAAAGGCACAGCCGATTCTTCGCATGGATGATAAGGACAGCAGGTGGTTTGAAACCTTTACTTTATATAAATCTTATGTATTTCGGGACGAGGAGGAAACCTTAGAATATCCGTTTGTGATGTTTTATAACTGCAAAGGGGCTTCTGATATGCCGGAACGGATTGGAATCGCCGTATCAAAAGACATGGAAAACTGGGAGCGTTATGGTGCGAATCCTGTCATCGATAACGGAGATATCAGAGGAAACTTTATTTCCGGTGATCCTCAGATTATAAAAATGGGAGACGTATGGGTCATGAATTATTTCATAGCTATGTCAGAAGATGGAAAATGTACCGCTTTTGACACTTTTGCGGTATCCCGGGATTTGGTGAACTGGAGAAAGTGGGAAGGAAGACCACTGGTTGAACCAAAAGAGGAATGGGAAAATACATTTGCCCACAAACCGTTTGTGCTGAAGCATAATGGGGTTGTTTATCATTATTACTGTGCATGTAATGACAAAGAAGAACGGTTTATTGCAGTAGCAACTTCAAAGGAAATGTGAGAATAAATTCCGCCCCGCGGAAACAACCATACCAGATTTGCAGCAACATATGTTATGCATATATGCTGCTGCAGTAATTACGATTAATCATGCAGGGATTTCATTTTTGCTTTATTAAAGTACATTGCATTGTCCGCCCTTTTGAATACATCCTGGAAGGTGAAATCGGTTGATTCTGAATAGACGGCTATTCCTTTCGCAACAGAAATTTTGATTTTGTTATGAGGCTGTTCATTGTATACGTCAATATCACACTGCAGCTTACTTAGTAACTGCATACTATTTTTATAATCTTCATTTTCCAATAGAGCAACAAATTCATCTCCGCCAATCCGGTATATGGGACTTTGTTTGAAAGTATGGCAGATGATTTTGCAGGTATCGGCGATTAGAATATCACCAAAATCATGTCCGTAGGTGTCATTCACATTTTTCAGTCCATTAATATCAAACACGATTACTGCAAATTCCGGTCGTTTTAACCGGGCAAGTTCATCCATTTGATTTGCAACTTCTAAATATGCAGTTTTATTTTTTACTCCGGTTAGAGGATCCCGATAGGCAAGTTCATTGATATAGGAAATATATTTGTGAAGATGTTTTACAGTTTCACGAAAGCTTTCAGCTAAAGTGCCTACTTCATCTTTGGAGTGATGTGTTATGGAAATACTTAAATCTCCCGCAGCTATTTTTTGTGCCGCATCCGTAAGCTCCAGTAGGGGTTTTACAAGACGTCTGGTAAAAATAAAGGTAAGTATGATTGTAAGTGCCACGATCACAAAGGAGGCAATTAAAATTTGCAGGATCAGCTGATTCGCCTGTTTGTCAATATCCGAAGTGGGTGCAGCAAGTACGAGGCGCATGCCATTTTGCAAGCTTCGAAATGCAGCTTTTCGCTGATATCCATGATAGTTATAAGTAATCAGTGACTGCTGGCTGGAATCTTTCAGAAGCATTTCTGCTGCTTCACGGAATTCCCCATTATTATAATCCATTAAAGCGGTTCCCCGGGGTAAGTCCTGATGGTAGATAAGGTTTGCGTTTTCATCAGTTAAATAGGCATAACCATTCTCATAAACAGTTGTCTCCTCAACAATTGTCTGGAGTACACTAAAATCAATATCCATACCAACAACGCCAATAAAAATATCATTTACGTAAAAAGGAATGACATAGGAAATCATTTCTATGTTAATGTTGTCATTCAGGTAAGGCTCCATCCAGGTTCCTTTTTTGTTTTTTGCAGGTTCATAGAACCAGCCGACTCTGGAAGTATCAGAGGGATCATAGAGGGACAGATTAGTGGGCTCCAATGACTTGAACGTGCTGTCAGTACTGCTTTTACTGCAAAACAGCCCGGAAGTAGGGCTGGTATATTCCGGATTGTAACGTATATAGACAGTCATGGCACCTTCGGTATTTGCAGCAGCATTTATGGCTATGTCTGTTAAATGATCGGTGAATTGATCCACATAAGAGGAATCAGTTTTGAATTTATCAGAGTCTACAATCTGTCTGGAAGCATATAGAGTCAGGGTATTAACCGACTGTTCAATCCGGGAAAGAAGAGCGCTGATTTCCTTAGACTTATTTTCACATAATAAGTTCATGATCTGGGCAGAATCTGCTGATACAGCTTTTTTCGAGCTTAAAATGCTGAAACTACCGATGACAAATGATGATGACAGCATACATCCCAAAACCAGTGCAATAACTTTTGTCTTTAATGATTTCATTAGAAATCGCTCCTTTTTTCATAAATTTGTAGTTTTTTCTAATTTTACTATAGCTACCACATCAATAATATATTAGAAATCGGGTTAAAAAGCGAAAAATGTGGTTTCCAGTAAACTTTAGTGATAAATTTATGAGCAAATCAAATATTAAAACCTAATGAAAAAATCTTATTGACAATCATTGCATTCTCGCATAGAATGAGAGTACTTACTTGCATAGAGGAAAGGTGAGAGGAATGGATGATACAAGCCAAAAAATTATAGATGCAGCTATGACCTTAGTAAGAGACAAAGGTTATGTTTTGACAACCACGAAGGACATTGCAAAATTAGCAGGTGTGAATGAATGCACTTTATTTCGAAAGTTTTCCAATAAAAAGCAGATGATCATGTGTGGCATGGAACAGGAAAAATGGAGGGGAAATATAACCCCGGAGATATTCCAAAATGTGCAATGGGAGTTACAGCCGGATCTGGAAATGTTTATGACAGAATACATGAACCGGATAACGTCTGATTTTGTTAAACTTTCCATTGGGCTGCGGGCACCGCAGATCTATGATGACGCAGCACCGTTGATTATGAAAATACCACAGGCATTTATTTCCTCACTTATAACGTACTTTGAAAGTATGGAGGAGAAAGGAAAGATATCTCATACGGATTTTGAATGCCTGGCGATGACTATTTTTTCCAGTACATTTGGATTTACCTTTCTAAGCGCATCATTTGAACAAGGCCTGGTGAAAACCAAACGGGATGATTTTATAAGAGAAACGGTTAAAACGTTTGTCAACGGCATATTGAATGAATAAACTGACGGTACCATCTTTGATCGTACCGTTAAATAATAAGCGAAGAGCAAGCAAGTGCTTGCATGAAAAGGAGGAATGGAAAATGCAAATATCAGGAGCAGATTTATTTGTAAAGGCATTAAAGGAAGAAAAAGTAGATACATTATTTGCTTATCCCGGTGGACAGGCCATTGATTTATTCAATGCCCTCTATGGAACTGAGGGTATTCAGGTTATACTCCCAAGACATGAACAGGGATTAATCCATGCTGCTGATGGCTATTCAAGATCAACTGGTAAGGTAGGAGTTTGCCTGGTTACCAGCGGTCCGGGTGCTACAAACCTGGTCACCGGCATTGCAACCGCAAATTATGACAGCGTGCCTCTCGTTTGCTTTACGGGGCAGGTGCCAACTCACTTAATCGGAAATGATGCTTTTCAGGAAGTAGATATTGTTGGAATTACCAGAAGCATCTGCAAATATGCAGTTACGGTTCGTAAACGTGATGATTTGGCTGAAATTATTAAAAAGGCGTTTTATATTGCGAAGTCCGGAAAACCTGGCGTTGTTGTAGTGGATCTTCCGAAAAACATTCAGCAGGAACCCGGAAGTGATGATTATCCCAAACAGATTGAAGTCAGAGGTTATAAGCCAAATACAGCGGTGCATATCGGACAGATCAAAAAGGCATTGGAATGCCTGGAAAGATCCAGCAGGCCGGTGTTTCTCTTGGGCGGTGGTGTCAATCTTGCCCATG
>NZ_JAWYAJ010000553.1:0-5102 GCF_034124845.1 Robinsoniella sp. | reverse complement strand
GTGTTTAGAAGTAATAATCATATGTATGCTCAAATTATTGACGATACAGTTGGAAATACACTTGTTTCAGCTTCCACCCTTCAGAAGGATGTAAAAGCGGAATTAGAAAAGACCAATAACGTTGATGCAGCAGCATATTTAGGTACTGTTATTGCAAAAAAGGCTTTGGAAAAAGGTATTACAACTGTTGTCTTTGATAGAGGCGGCTTCATATATCAGGGTAAAATCAAAGCATTAGCAGATGCAGCTAGAGAAGCTGGTCTAGAATTTTAGGAGGTAGAACACATGAAACATACAATTATTGATGCTAGCAGCTTAGAATTGAATGAAAAAGTAGTATCAATTAAACGTGTTACAAAAGTTGTTAAAGGTGGTCGTAACTTCCGTTTTACAGCTTTGGTAGTTGTTGGTGATGGCAACGGACACGTTGGCGCTGGACTTGGTAAAGCTACTGAGATTCCAGAAGCTATCCGTAAAGGAAAAGAAGATGCTGCTAAAAAGCTCATCAATGTATCTTTAGATGACAATGCTAGTATCCCACATGATTTTCAGGGTAAATTCGGTGGTGCTTCCGTATTGTTAAAAAGAGCTCCTGAAGGTACCGGTGTTATCGCTGGTGGTCCTGCACGTAGCGTACTTGAGCTTGCAGGCATCAAAAACATCCGTACAAAATCTTTAGGATCAAACAATAAACAAAACGTAGTACTTGCAACAATCGAAGGCTTAAGACAGATCAAGTCTCCTGAAGAAGTTGCTAGACTTCGCGGAAAATCTGTTGAAGAGATTCTGGCGTAAGGAGGATTTGAAAAATGGCAGATAAAGTAAAAGTTACATTAGTTAAATCTACAATCGGTGCTATTCCAAAACATTGTGCAACTGTAGCAGCTTTGGGACTGAAAAAAGTAAATAAATCAGTTGAGTTACCAAACAATGCAGCTACCATGGGAATGGTTAAACAAGTACAGCACTTAGTGAAAGTAGAAGAAATCTAAATTATTGATAAGGAGGTGTCGAGATGGATTTATCAAATTTACAGCCTGCTGAAGGTTCGAAACACAGTGATAACTTCAGAAGAGGACGTGGACACGGTTCAGGAAACGGTAAAACTGCTGGTAAAGGACATAAAGGACAGAAAGCTCGTTCAGGAGCACCAAGAATTGGCTTCGAAGGTGGTCAGATGCCTTTATACAGACGTATCCCGAAGAGAGGTTTCACGAACAGAAATACTCTTGAAATTGAAGCTATCAACGTTAGCGAGCTTGAAAGATTTGAAAATGATACCGAAGTTACCATTGAAACATTGATGGAAGCAGGTGTTATTAAAAGTCCAAAAGATGGCGTTAAGATACTTGGCAACGGTGAACTTACAAAGAAGCTTACTGTTAAAGTAAATGCCTTCAGTGAAGGTGCAAAAACTAAAATAGAAGCACTTGGTGGAAAAGCAGAGGTGATCTAATGTTAGAGACGCTACGAAATGCATTTAAAATTAAGGAAGTACGAAAAAAGATTTTCTTCACGTTTTTGATGCTGGTAGTAATAAGATTGGGCTCTCAGCTTCCTGTTCCAGGAGTGGATCGAACATTCTTAGCCAATTGGTTTTCAAACCAGACCGGTGATGCATTTAATTTTTTTAGTGCATTTACCGGCGGCTCTTTCGAGAAGATGTCAATATTCGCATTGAATATTACACCTTATATTACATCTTCGATCATTATCCAGCTTCTTACAATTGCAATACCAAAGTTAGAGGAAATGCAAAAAGAAGGGGAGGATGGCAGGAAGAAACTTACTGCTATTACCCGTTATGTAACGGTAGCATTAGCATTAATTGAATCAATTGCCATGGCAATTGTTTTTGGTAACAAAGGATTAATTCCGGATATGAACTTCGTGAAAGCATTTATGGTTGTAGTTGCATTAACAGCCGGTTCTGCTTTCTTAATGTGGGTTGGTGAACGTATCACAGAAAAGGGTGTTGGAAATGGTATTTCCATTGTATTGATGATTAATATCCTTTCCAGAATCCCTTCTGATTTAACTACACTCTACACTACATTTGTAAAAGGAAAATCTGTTGCCCGCGGTTCACTGGCAGCATTAGTAATCCTTGCAGTTATAGTGGTTACAGTTGTGCTAGTTATACTTTTGAATGACGCACAGAGAAGGATCCCTGTTCAGTATGCAAAGAAAATGCAGGGACGGAAGATGGTCGGTGGCCAGTCCACACATATTCCGCTGAAAGTAAATACAGCTGGAGTTATTCCGGTTATCTTTGCATCTTCCCTGATGTCCATGCCGACTGTTATTGCATCGTTCTTAGGGAAGACCGGCGGAACTGGCGTTGGCGGAACCATCCTTGGAATGATGAGCCAGAACAACTGGTTTAGTCCAAAACAGCCGATTTATTCGGTTGGTTTGGTACTGTACATTGCTCTGATCATTTTCTTTGCGTATTTCTATACATCCATTACATTCAATCCAATTGAAGTAGCGGATAATATGAAAAAGCAAGGTGGATTTATTCCGGGTATCCGTCCTGGAAAGCCAACTACAGATTACTTAAACAAAATATTAAATTATCTCGTATTCTTGGGAGCTGTAGGACTTACAATTGTTGTTATAATCCCAATCTTCTTTAACGGAGTATTTGGTGCATATGTTTCCTTTGGTGGTACATCCATCATCATCATCGTAGGTGTTGTACTGGAAACATTAAAGCAAATTGAATCACAGATGTTAGTACGTAATTATAAAGGCTTCTTAAGTGAGTAAACAGTGTACTGCATCACTTACTGTTGTCTGCACAGGCAGACAGCGGTAGGTGGGTAGTGCACTTAAATGCTATATAGGATGGATAATATCTGTTCATTGTTTTGAACAGATGTTATGGATTATCAAAAATGTCCAAAGAAAGGTAGGGGTAAAGTATGAAAATAATCATGTTAGGTGCACCTGGAGCCGGTAAGGGAACACAGGCTAAGAAAATTGCAGATAAGTATCAGATTCCGCATATTTCTACAGGAGACATTTTCCGTGCCAATATTAAGAACGGAACGGAACTGGGAAAGAAAGCGAAAACTTACATGGATCAGGGGCTGTTAGTGCCGGATGAGCTGGTAGTGGATCTGGTAGTGGACAGAGTACAGCAGAGCGATTGTGCAAATGGCTATGTTCTGGATGGTTTCCCAAGAACGATTCCTCAGGCGGAAGCATTAGATGCAGCACTTGCTAAATTAGGCGATAAAGTGGATTTCGCAATTAATGTAGAAGTTCCGGACGAAAATATCATCAACCGTATGGGCGGAAGAAGAGCTTGTGTAGGCTGTGGTGCTACATACCATGTTGCATATAACCCTCCCAAAAAGGAAGGATTCTGTGACATAGACGGTGATAAGCTGATTTTAAGAGAAGATGACAAACCGGAAACAGTTAAGAAGCGTCTGGATGTATACCATGATCAGACACAGCCGTTGATTGAGTATTACAGCAGTAAGCAAATATTAAAAGAAGTAGATGGCACTGTAGATATGGAAGACGTATTTACCGCTATCGTACAGATATTAGGAGTGTAACACTATGTCAGTAACAATAAAGTCTGCAAAAGAAATTGAACTTATGAGAGAAGCTGGAAGATTACTTGAGATAACTCATAATGAATTGGCAAAGGCGATCAAACCGGGAATATCCACCCTGGAAATCGATCAGCTTGGCGAGCAGATTATCAGAAGCTTTGGCTGTACTCCTAATTTTCTGAATTATAATGGATATCCGGCATCAATCTGCGTTTCCGTTAACGACGAAGTCGTACATGGAATTCCTTCTAAAAGCCGTATTTTACAAGAAGGAGACATCGTCAGCCTGGATGCAGGACTTATCTACAAAGGCTTTCACTCTGATGCAGCCAGAACCCATGGGGTAGGTGAAATCAGCAAGGAAGCAAAACAACTGATTGAAGTAACAAAACAGTCTTTCTTTGAGGGGATCAAATTTGCAAGGGCAGGACATCATCTGCATGAGATTTCAGCAGCGGTTCAGGCATATGCTGAGAGCTTTGGCTATGGCGTAGTCCGTGATCTGGTTGGACATGGAATAGGAACCAGCCTGCATGAGGATCCTCAGATTCCCAATTTTGCACAGAAGCGCAGAGGTATCCGCCTTCAGCCTGGAATGACCCTGGCTATTGAGCCAATGATTAATGCCGGCCGCTATGATGTAGAGTGGCTGGATGATGACTGGACGGTAGTGACAGAAGACGGTTCCTGGTCTGCTCATTATGAAAATACCGTATTGATTACGGAAGATGAGCCTGAAATTTTAACTTTAGGCCGTATAGATGAATAATGAGGGCAAAAAATGGAAAGATTTGAGATAGGAATGCTGGCTATATCAAGAGCCGGTCACGATAAGGACTGTCTGTATGTAATAAGTGCCATAGATGGTGAATATGTATATCTGACGGATGGCAGGTTAAAACCCCTGGAACATCCTAAGAAGAAGAAGACTAAGCATATCCAGGTGATCCGCATGGTTCCAGAGGAATTGTGTGGTGCACCTATGGAGTCACTTAAAAATGAAGAGATCAAACGAGCAATTAAGCATTATCGCAATCACAGAAAATAGATAATGTCAATCAGGTGAAGAAAGTTTCAGGAGGTTTTTAAATGTCAAAAGTAGATGTTATTGAAGTAGAAGGAACTGTGTTAGAGAAATTACCAAATGCGATGTTTAAAGTAGAATTGGAAAATAAACATGTGGTATTAGCACACATCAGCGGAAAATTACGTATGAATTTTATTCGTATTCTTCCGGGTGACAAAGTTACAATCGAATTATCACCGTACGATTTAGATAAAGGCCGTATTATTTGGAGAGATAAGTAAAAAAAGTTAATATTTTGCTTGCTTTTCCAATATATTCGTGTTATAATTTGAGTCGAACTTTTTGTGAAGACACCATGTTTCGGTGTCGCAGTATGCCCAAATACCGGGCGTTAAATGGTGTGAAAGGAGGATTTACCATGAAGGTTAGATCATCAGTAAAACCGATTTGCGAAAAATGCATAATCATTAAAAGAAAAGGAAGTATCAGAGTAATCTGTGAAA